>DATIAI010000086.1:0-3104 GCA_035458065.1 Algoriphagus sp.
AGTAATACAGCAAGTAATTGAGTGCGACCAAAATGATCATCATCCAAAACAGCAGCACTCTTCCTTCTTTGTGTATTGTCATCATATTCTTAAAATTAAAAAGGCGTGGAGAACTTCTCCCCCACGCCTCAAATGTAAAACTTTTAGCTTTAACAAGCCTTAGAAGCCCCCGCGGAAACTATAGGTCTTCGCCACTTTATCAATCGCAACGATGTACGCGGCGATTCTCATAGGCACGTTATATTTTACAGATGTCTGATAAACGTTGTCAAAAGCATCCTTCATGATTCGGTCCGAACGACGGTTGACCCGGTCGGCGGTCCATTTATAGCCCAGTCGGTTTTGCACCCATTCAAAATAGGAAACAGTCACTCCTCCTGCATTGGCAAGGATATCAGGCACTGCCATAATTCCTTTTTCATTAAGGATCGCATCTGCCTTGGCAGAAGTAGGCCCGTTTGCGCCTTCCACGATCAGTTTTGCTCTGATTTTGTCAGCATTTGCCACGGTGATCACGTCTTCCAATGCGGCTGGCACTAGGACATCCACATCCAAAGTCAATAGGTCACCCGGATTTTCCATGAGGTCACCGCCTTTGAATCCTTCAAGAGTGCCATTGTTTGCATCTTTGTGTTTAATGGCTTCCTGAATATTAATTCCGGCATCGTTGTAAAACGCACCCGTATGGTCAGAAATCGCAACGATTTTCAATCCTCTTTCTTCGATAAGCTGAGCTGCCCAGCTACCCACATTTCCAAAACCCTGGACAGCACAAGTAGCTGAGAATGGATTGATTTTCAGTTTTTGCATTGCTGCCAAAGTAGATACCATCACGCCCCGTCCGGTAGCTTCAGTTCTACCCAATGATCCTCCCAGAACAAGCGGTTTACCTGTTACTACTGCCGGAATAGTCATTCCATGAGCTTTGGAATATTCGTCCATCAACCAGGCCATTTCTCTTGGACCGGTGCCCATGTCGGGTGCAGGAATATCTTTGTCTGGACCGAATACATCTATCATTGCCATCGTGTAGGCACGAACCAGACGTTCGATTTCTCCTTTGGACATCTCCCGTGGATTGCATCGCACACCACCCTTACCACCACCGTAGGGAATATCCACCACAGCGCACTTCCAAGTCATCCAGGCAGCAAGCGCTCTTACTTCGTCAAGATGTACATCCGGAGCGAAACGAATTCCTCCTTTTGCAGGTCCCAGAATATTGGAGTGAATTACCCGAATCCCTTCGAAAACCTGAATCTTGCCATTGTCCATGGTGATAGGCAGGGAGACGATTACTTGTTTGGCGGGATTCTTCAACACGTTGTAAACCTCATCGGAGAGTCCGAGTTTCTCAGCAGCGATGTTGAATCTTTCCATCATTGACTCCAAAGGATTCTCTTTATCCTTTATCGGAGCCGGTTCAATGTAAGCCATATTGGGTTCTTAAAATGAGTTTGTGAAATGCTGCACAAACTTAATTAGATTTTAAGACAGGCAGCTGTTCTATTAAAAGATTTTCAAAAAAGCGGTTATAAATGGGGCTGAAAGTAACAATCCGTCAAAACGGTCCATAAATCCACCATGTCCCGGAAGGCCGTTTCCGGAATCTTTGATCTCGATGGAGCGCTTAAAAAGTGACTCAATCAGGTCTCCATAGGTACCCGCTATAATAATGATCCCGGCAATCGCCAGCCACTTCCAATCTTCAATCACATGGAAATACTGGGACAGTACAAACGCCACCGCAATCGCAGCAAAGGCCCCTCCAAGAAATCCCTCCCAAGACTTTTTGGGAGATACTCTTTCAAACAGTTTTGTCTTGCCAAATTTCGTCCCGGCAAAATAAGCCCCGGTATCACTCGCCCAAAGAATTAACAAACATCCGATCAGGATTTCATAGTGATAAACTTTGTCCACCGAAAACACTGCCAGATTTAGCAGGGAAAAAGGTAAGGCTACATAAAAAATCCCGAGATAGGTATAGGCCACTCCTGTAAAAGGCTTTTTGTCTGTTTTCTTATAGAGTTTAATAAAGAATGTAAGGGAAACGATCGGAAAAATCAGGTACAGGTATTCATTGGGAAGCCGCTCTTTTTCGATCATGAAAGTCAGGGTGAAAATCATCACTCCCAGGAAAGTCCCAAAACTTCTCAAAGGAAGCATTCCATCCAAACCCGTAAGCTTATAGAATTCCATTTGGGAAAAGCCTAAAATCGTTGCGAAAACGACGAAATAGGTCCAATCTGAATAGATCGAAGCTGAGACCACAATCAATGCCCCGATCACCGCCGTAATCGCACGCTGGCCAAGATTGCTGTAATTATTAATGTTGAAATGTGATCTCATTTTGAATCAATTGCATTGCCGCCAGCGCATCTCCTTGGATCACCAGGACCTCGTAGGTACCAAACACATGGTATACTGTTTCTTTTTTATTCAAGACTACTGCAGGAATCCCGTTTTCTTCCAGAACGGCCTTTACTATTTCCGCCCGAATCTGATTTTGATCCTCAAATACCCTGATCCAATTCTGCATCTTTCTGCTGATTGATTTTTTTAAAGTAAAAGAATCCAACCATAAGAACCAAAAATCCCGTAATCGCAGCCGAATAGGATACAGTGTCCGTCGACTCCAGATCAAAGTCAACCATGCCTTGATTTGACATATAAATTACAAGCACAGTCAGCGTATTATTAAATACGTGGGCAATAATCGGGTAGAGCAGACTTCCTGAATACAAATACAGGTATCCAAACAGGGCACCAAGAAATACCCGGGGAAGAAATCCGTAAAACTGAATGTGGATAGCGGAGAAAATAATTGCAGTAAGCCAAATTCCCCAATGTCCTGAATTGGTGTAAAGTTTAATTTTGGGTTGAATCACCCCTCGGAAAAACATTTCTTCTCCTATTCCGGCAAAAACGCCGATGACCAAAATACCTGTCAAAAGCTCAGGAATGCTTTGAAAATCTGTCAGAAACTTGGTCACCTCCATCAGTTGGGTTTCCATTTCCTGCATCCAGCTTTCAAGTCCAGCCATAGACTCCGGAAGATCCAGTTGAGCATTCCAATAGACTAGAAGTCCGTTAAAAAACATCGC
>DATIAI010000087.1:0-5129 GCA_035458065.1 Algoriphagus sp.
CAATTAAGAGCTTGAAAAATTTCAAAAAATCTTGCTGTTTGGCCGTTCTGACCGTTGGTCAAAAGGTGAAATTTTAAGGAAGTGGGTAATAGGTGTTGGTCACGTCCCCATTTTCAAACAATTCCAAAATGGCATAACCTGGAGGTGTCTCCAAATAAAATTGTTTTCCGGCGGATTGTTCGTCCCCGTCTCCCCACCAAAATCCACTGAGCGAACCGTTGCAGAAATAATGGACTCCGTTGTACCAAGCCCTGTCAAGAAGATGTTGATGTCCACTTAAGCAGACCTTCACTTTATCCTTGTGTTTGAAAAATAGGTCTTTGAGTTCTTTATGATCCTTATGTTGACCACCGACCAGATCATTGGTAATGGAGGTGATCGGGAAATGTGACATCAACAGAGTTGGAGTTCCTTGGGCCAAATTTCCAAGATCATTTTCAAGCCATTTCATTTGTTCTTCTCCCAGACTGATTCCCTCATGGTTTCCGTCCAAAATGATAAAATGCCAGTTTCCTTTGTCAAAACTGTAATATGGCGATGGAATGCCAAGCCTTTTGACCACGTAGGGTTTCCCATACATTTCATCTTCCTTGTTTGGGACATCCCACCAGAGATCATGATTACCGATACAGCTTAAGACTTCATAATCAGAAAGTTTTGCCTGAAACTGATCCCAAGCTTCCCATTGTTCCAAAGTCCTTTCCCTGGATACTCCATTATAGGATGCATCATGAATACTGTCTCCTCCATTCAGGAAGAAATCGGGCTGATGCTGTTTAACCTTTTCAAGCCATTCGATGGCTCGGGCTGGTACATTTTCCTCAGGACGAATATGGACATCGGTGATATGGGCCACTTTGAGGACTCGACCCTTTGGTTTATTTTCAGCCAAAGTTGAGGATGAAACTAAAACTGAGCCCGCAAGCATTCCTGCTTTTCCAAAAAAGGATCTTCTTTTCATAGTTGCATTAGTGTTTATATCGAATGGTCTTCAAGTCACATCCCAATTTTATCATGTCAGATTCATCTTTCTCAGGAAAAACTTTCTGAAGATGGATAGCAGATTTGCAAATTAGATTTCTATCCATAAATTGAATATCCATTCAATAAAATATATCGAAAAGTAGAAAAATACCTTTTAAAAATTCAAAAACCCTAGGTTAATTCTCTATTAACAAAAAAATGAAAGTGAAAATCTCTACCGCTCGAAAAAAAGAGATCATTGAAGGATTCTACAACCTTTCAAGAATTCATGGCTTGGAAAACACTTCCATTGCCAAAATCGGTAAGCATTTGGACATGCCTCCGAGCTTGATCATGCATTATTTTCCAACCCGGGATATATTAATTTCCAGTTTGATTGAATATATCCTAGAGCAGTATCTTTTAATTTTTGAGCCTATCACAAGGGAATTAGAGGAAAAAAAGGATATCGATTTATCGCTCATTGTTGAAACGCTTTTCACAAGAAATTGGAATCTGCTGTTTGATGACGGAGTTTTTTACAGTTGCTATGCCATGATCTTCCGAAACGAACAAATCAAAAATGACTATAGAATCCTTCACGAAAAACTAAGAGAATCATTGAAGGTTATCCTAGACAACAATAAGGAGATGGAAGGGAGAGACACCACCATGATCGCCGAACAAATTTTTGTCGTGGTTGAGGGGGCATATTATTACCTATCGATGATTGGAGATGAAGCCACTTACAATCAAAAAGTCAATTATTTCAAGAACCAGGTTTATGACTTGCTTCGAAAGACTGAAGTACGACAATTGTAAATTGCCATGATTGCTATGGATGACCAAACGACATTTACCAGGATGTTTGCTTTGTCATTAAAATGAAAAGCATTGATTACCAAGCAAATTGCTCCTGCCAAATTCAATAAGTGATATTTGACTTCGTGTTGTTTAAGTTTCCCTTTGGACAATAAAAAATAGGAAAGAATAAAAAGGATTGCGCCTATCCAACCGATCATTTCAAAAATCATAGAGAAGGTATTTTTTTTGCAACTAAGGAGTTTTCCATAAAGTGTCTTCAAACCAACCTGGACTTCCTTTGTTACAAATGTAGCTTACTTTTCAAAAGGACTTCAACCAAATCTCACTCCCGAAAAACTTGTAGAATTTCAAATTATCGAGAGTTAATTAGCATTAATCCACAATTGTTCTGAAAGTCAGATTCACTCTTGGTGTTTGGATACGGGTAGTCGGCGGAAGGCGGTGAAGCCAATGGGTTTGCGTGGTATCTTTCATCACCAGCAGGCTGCCATGCTCCAGAAACAGTTCGACTTTTTGCTTCGATACTTTGTGCTTGAAGGCAAACTTTCGCTCGGCGCCAAAGCTCAGTGAACCAATGGCACCGTTCTTTTTCAGATCTGCCTCCCCGTCACTATGCCAGGCCATACCCTCCTCACCCGAATGGTATAAATTGAGCAAACAGGAATTGAAGGTATCTCCACATTCCTGCTCTACTCTATTTTTTAATTGAAGAAGTTCGAGTGTCCAAGGCAATGCCCGTTTGGTAGTATTGGAGTAGGTGTATTCAAAGGGTTCACTTCCATACCAAGCCACTTTGCGCTTGGTGATGATCTTTTTCCCAAAGATTACCGCTTCGTCATTTCTCCATTCGACGGTTTCCAAAAGCACTTTCAGGTAATCGTCTGCCTCTTTTCGGTTGAATATTTTTCCGTAATAATTGACTGTGCCATCCTCCGGAAGCCAGTTTTTGGTTTTGTCCACCCAATCCTCAAACAACATCATTTTACCAGATTTTGAATAATAGTTCCGGTTACCCGCTTTATTACACCTTACTAAATAGAATTAGGTTTGAAGTCCAAAAGGACTTGCTGTGGACTATCGACCATGGTCTGTGGGCCAATATCACTTTGCCTGCCATACGTTGTCGCCCAATTCCCGATCAGGAAAACGACCGTAAGGATCAAGGGTTATTTTCTTGATTTTCCTTGGACCGAAATCCAGAATTGCCTCAAAAGTTCGGCTTCCATTCCACCAAACATCAACCGGCCAGGTAACCACTGATGTATTGGAGTCTATCATACTTGAATTTGGCATTGGTTTTAATTCCGGTGTGCCTGACTCAAATTCAACTTTCAATACTACCGGGGAAGGCATTTCACCTGCCTGTTTTACAGTTACCCTGGTTTTTCCATTTTCGCTGCTAACGCTTTCGATCGATCCTTGGACAGATTCAGTGGTAAACAGCCAATAATACCAGAACCATTCCAGATTTTGACCCAGCTCATTGTTCATGAAAAACATGTAATCCCAAGGTGATGGATGCTTATAGGCCCAAGCCTCAGTGTACTTTTTCATCGCATTGATCACTGCTTCATCTCCAACAATTCCTCCCAACATCGATAGCATCAAAGGGGTTTTCTGATAGGTTTGAAAATTATAACCAACACCGGCATCATTAGCACTCCACATCATAGGTGCCTCATCTTCACTCCCGCTGATCCGACCATAACTTTGTCCCAGCCCATTTAGATTGTATGGTCTGCCAGCCGCATCTGCATCGGACAGAATGTTCATGTATTGATTGAAGCCCTCGTCCATCCAGCTATATCGGGTTTCATTGTTCCCAACCATCATCGGCCACCACTGATGAGCGGTTTCGTGATCGGCGGCACCCTGATTGGAATTGATCACCATCGGATATTCCATTCCGGCACTTGGGCCGTCCTGTAGTGTGATTTGGGGAAAAGGATACGGAGCCCAAAGCTTGGAATAAAACTCCAGGGAATGTCTGGTGATCTTGGCAGCATTGGCAAATAACTTGGCACGCTCGGGTAAGTAAACCATGTAAATCGGCACGTAACCTTTGCCTGGAATATTTGCCCGGGTTCCTTTCCAGATAAAATCAGCAGAAGCCGCCCAGGCAAAATCGTTTACTCTGTCTGCCACAAAACGCCAAGTCAAACTTTCTCCAGCCTTTGTAGCTTTACCGGGACCTTTTTCATCCTCACCTACGATGGTGGTTTCCTCATCAGATTCAAGAACTTTTGCCATACGCTGAACAACAGCAGGTGTCAATACCTCATTCGGATTTTGCAAAATACCGGTTCCACTCACAATCCAGCCGGAAGGCACGGTAATCGACACATCAAATCGACCAAAGTTGTTGAAAAACTCAGCTGGCCCAAGATAAGGACTGGTCTCCCATCCTCTCAAATCGTCGTATTTGGCCAGTCGGGGAAACCACTGGGTTGGCTGGAAAAGAGTGCTGTCAAAGCGCTGAGTCATCCGATGTCCTCTCCCATCAGGTCCTCCCGGCAATTTGGTATGCCAAGAAATTTCCAGTTCGGCAGTAGAACCGGCTTTGATAGGTTTCTCCAGCGTAATAGTTGCTATAGTTCTGTTCAGTCCGGTTACACTAAGTTTTGGAGTTGCATTTCGACCCGCAGGGGGTGCCGATAGGTCAATAGTTTCACCAGCTACTTTGATGGCTGTGACTACCATCCCATCGGTTTGTTCAGCTGGAGTAGAAAAACCCCGTGGCACATCTGCTCTGTAAATATTATGATCCAACCGAAGCACAATCCTGTCCAGATCATCCTTGCTGTTGTTGTGAACAAGAATGGTTTCCGTTCCGGTGATCGTTTGAGTTTTGGGATCTAGGCTTGCCTGTATGGTAAAATCCGTTTCCAGCTGCCAATAGTTAGGACCTGGTTTTCCTGAGAAATCACGTGTACCTGCCTCGAAAGCTTTTCGGATCGAATTCGTCATCGGAACGTCCATTCGGATAGTCCGATGGCTTGTTTCGATTGAATTTCTTTGAGGAATTGAAGTGGCTTGTTGGGCTACTGCCGCAGAACTGCTGAGAAAAAGCAGAAAAAGTAATTTTCGCATAAAGGATAGTTTATTTCGATTTTGAAAACATACTGAATTATTGATGAATTCGCATTGGGGAAAAATGGCGGAATTCAAACTTTCCCAAAGTATGAAACTTTGGGAAGGGGATCTTGGCTTTGGAATCACTTATTTTCAACTAAATACTGAAAGCTTTTTCAGTTCCCAAGAACTTCAAATTGTTGGTATTCCGCTTTCACTTTCCCATCAGAATCAACAGTTTTTATCAAAACCTGGAAAGTACCTTTTAG
>DATIAI010000088.1:0-9675 GCA_035458065.1 Algoriphagus sp.
AATCCTGGAAACTTTAAAAGTTCCATTTGAGTCCATTGAAGCCTATAAACCCGAGGACCGCGTGGGAGAACTTCAGGGAAATGGAATTGTACCCTTAAATTTTGACCTGAAAATCAGCAAAGGAAATTTCTCGAAAGAGGACCTGTCATCCATCCTGGAGCGGGATATCAAATATGCACTGACACAGTTTACATCTTCGAAAGAATATCTCGCAGAACCGGTAGAAAATCCTCTTAATTTTGAGATTTCGGAGCAGCCGGACGGTTATCTGGTCACGGTGAAGACTTTTGGAAAGACCAAGTATCCAACGCAAATCTATGAGGCAGTTTCATATTTTCTGATATTTCTGATCCTTCTGGCGCTGTGGGCAAAATATAAATCCAGACTTCCTGAAGGGTTGCTGCTGGGACTTTTCTTGATTTTAGTCTTCGGAATGCGCTTCGTTTGGGAATTTCTCAAGGAAGTTCAGGTGGATTTTGAACAATCGATGCAATTCAACATGGGACAGATTCTGAGTATTCCATTGGTAATTATCGGATTAATCCTGGTGGGAATGGCTCTGAAAAAGGGAATAAAGCCGGAAAAGGTTTAAGGAACAGGATCATGGCCGTGTCCTCCCCAGGGATGACATCGGCCGATTCTTTTGAATCCCAGCATCCCTCCCTTCAAAACCCCGTGCTTTAATATAGCTTCTTTCATGTACTGACTACAGGTCGGAGTAAACCGGCAGCTGGCAGGTAAAAGTGGGGAAATCACATATTGGTAGACCAAAACTGGAAATATGGCTATCTTTCGCAAGTGGGTTTTAAACATTTGTTATACCTTTTGGTCTGGTATGATAAGTCTCAACCAAAATTACTCAATTAGAATTCCCTTGATTTCACTTTTCAAAAATATCCTAAGCGTCACACTTTTTACCTTTTTGGTGTGCATTGGAGAAATCAAAGCTCAGGATACCACCCTGGAGCCAGTGAATCCACCCACTCCGGACAGTGTCAAGGTGAACAATATTTTCATCATCGGGAATGAAAAAACACAGCGATCCATCATATTAAGAGAACTGGATTTTACGACTGGCTTTTATTACGAGTGGGAAACTTTCATGGGAATCCTCAAAGCTGACCAGCAAAAAATCTATAATATGAGACTTTTCACTGAAGTGGAAGTCACCCCTCTCTTTACCGGAGATGATGAAGTCGAGATTTTGATCTCTGTAAAGGAGCGCTGGTACGTCCTCCCCTCCGTAATTTTTCAGTTAGCAGACCGAAACTTTTCCGAGTGGTGGACTAATCAGGGCAGAGATTGGTCCAGGGTAAATTTTGGCCTGAAAGTAAATCACAGTAATGTCGGAGGAAGAAATGAAAAGCTCCGGTTTTCGGGTCAGCTGGGATTTACCAAAGGCCTGGACATACTTTACTCTAAGCCATACATTGACAAAAAACAAAAACATGGATTGGCAATCCAACTGACCTATGCAGATCAAAAGACTCTTCCGATTAAATCTGAAAATAATCGACAGGTCTTTTACACCAATGAAAATGAGGATGTACTGAGGAAAAATTTTTCAACAGCCTTAAGGTATACTCACCGAAGAACATTCTACAATTACCACTTTCTGACCCTTGGATATAACAGGACTTGGATTAGTCCGGACGTCCTTCTTGAAAATCCTGAGTATTTTCAGCACGAGGACAACAACCTGCGATACCTCTACCTGCAGTATTCTTTCAGGCACGACAAGCGTGATAATATTTCTTATGCTACTCAGGGAGAGTTGCTTCAATTCACTGCTACCAAGTATGGGATTTTCTATACTGAGGAACTCGATGAGGTCGAAGTCAATATTGTGGCAAATAAATATTTCCCCATCTCCGACAAATTTCATTTTGCTACCGGCCTGACTGGAGTTTGGTTTTTAAGTCCAAAACAACCCTATTCCCTGGTGAGAGGGATTGGTTATTCACCAAACTTCATCCGTGGCTATGAATTGAATGTCATCGAAGGTCAGCAGCTGTATGTGCATAAAAACAGCCTGCGGTATAAACTTCTGGATCTTTCGTTCGACATTTCCAGATTTATGCCAATCGAGCAGTTCAACACGATTCCATTTAAGATGTACCTGAGCGGAAATTTTGATCATGGTACTGTCACTGACAGAAACAACATTCCGGAAAACGCCCGACTTACCAACAAATACCTTTTCGGCTATGGCGCAGGTTTGGATATTGTGGGGGTATATGATGTTGTTTTGCGGTTTGAATATTCTCTCAATAATCAAGGAGAGGGCAATCTATTCTTCAACTTCAGGGCGCCATTCTGATTTTCAAAAAACTCTTTACTTAAGTTTAATAATTAACTAAATTAGGTTCAGATTTTTTCCTGAACCTGATGAAGCAATTCCTTTTTTTATGCTTCTGGATTTGGGCTGTTGGTACTACCCAAGCCCAAACTGATCCTGTAACCCAAGCACATGGCGCCCGCAGCCAAGGCATGGGTAACCTAAAAGTGTATTTACCGGACTCCTGGACCTATTTCAATAATATCGGGGCTCTGGATCGACTTGAGGAAACCGAGATTTCGGCTGGCTTTGATCATAGGTTTGGACTTCAGGAATTAAGCACGGTGGATTTGGCACTGGGTTGGAAAAATGACTTCGGGACTATCGGCTTTGGTGTTTCTAGATTTGGAGGAAAGCTTTTCAACCAACAATTAATCGGATTGGGATTCTCAAACACCCTGGGAATTGTAAGTCTTGGAGCAAAAATCGATTGGTTTCAAACCCAGATCGAAGGGTTTGGAACTGGAAATGCGATGATTTTTTCTTTGGGTGGAGTTGCCGAATTAGGACCTGATTTTTTTCTTGGAGCAAATTTTTCAAATCTTAACCGGGCCAAAATCAGCCAAAACAGTGAACAAAGACTTCCCACAGCTATCCAATTAGGCATATCCTATTTACCGGGAGAATCTGTAAAAATCCTTGCTGAAATAGAAAAAGACATCGAACTGGAACCTCTATTCAAGGCTGGAATAGAATATCAGCTCAAGGAATGGATAGTTCTTCGTACTGGAATCAGCAGTAATCCCGGCCGACTCAGTTTTGGATTGGGATTGAGAAAAGAGCAATTCGGCTTTGACTATGCTTATGGGCAAAATACCGCTCTGGGTCGCACCCATCATCTGAGTTTGGTATTGAAACTGGGGAAGAAATGAAATCTGTACTCGGCATTTTCATTTTCTCCCTTCTACCTCTTTTGGCTTTTTCACAAAGTCCTCCGAAACCAACAATCGACATGGAGGCATTTATGGAGCGACTTTTCCCGATTCAGGAGGAAGATTTGGATTACGAGTCTATTTATGAAGTGCTTTTTCAACTTTACCTCAATCCCATTGATATCAACCGGGCCGATGCAGAAGTCCTGCAAGCCACATATCTCCTCAACCCTGGGCAGATCAGCAATCTGATTTCCTACAGAACCGAATTTGGACCTCTGCTATCTCTATATGAACTTCAGGCAGTTCCGGATTTTGACCTTCAGACCATTGAGAATCTGCTGCCATTTATCACATTGGGGGATTCGGGTTTGAAAAGCAAGAAATTCTGGCAAAGGGTACAAGAGGAAGAACAAGCTTACCTCCTTTTCCGACACCAGAGAACTTGGGAAACCCGGAGGGGATTTACACCTTCAGATACTAGCAGCAACGGGACTATTTCCAGCAGGTATCTCGGAGATCCAAACAATGTTTACTTAAGATTTCGAATACAGCATGCCCGGGATTTCAGTATGGGAATCACCTTGGATAAAGACGCCGGCGAACATTTCACCTGGGATGGAAAGACTGCCCGATATGGATTCAATTTCTTTTCTTTTCATTTTACCCGCTATTTTGTAGGCAAATGGAAAACCATAGCCTTGGGGGATTTCCAAGCTTCATTTGGTCAGGGATTGGTTTTTGGAGCTGGATATACTTTGGGAAAAGGGGCCGAAACCGTCCCGACTGTCCGCCGTAGCAGCATTGGTATTTTACCCTATACCGCTGCTATGGAATTTGGCTTTTTCAGAGGAATCGGAGCTACTCGACAATTCAAAAACTGGCAGGCTTCTGTGATTGCGTCTCAAGCAGCTCGGGATGGAAGAATTTCAGTTTCCGCAGATACCCTTGATGCCCCAGAAGACATCATCAGTTCTATAAATCAATCCGGGCTTCACCGCACATCCAGTGAACTTTCGACCAAAAATCAGTTTCAGGAAACAAATTTGGGAGGAAACATCCAGTATTCGCATTCGTCTGGTAGATTCCAGTTTGGAGCAAATTCTTTGTTTTCAAGATTTGACCGACCTTGGATAAGGACTCCACAACTTTATAATCGGTTTGAATTTGCCGGTCAAAGCAATCTTGTATCAAGTCTCTATTTCAATTACAACTGGAAAAACTTTTTCCTTTTCGGTGAATCGGCCCGATCACAAAGTGGGGGGACTGGAACAGTTTTGGGATTTGTCAGCAGCCTTAGCAAAACCGTTGATTTTTCTTTGCTATGGAGAAAATACGACAGAAATTTCCACAGTTTTTATGCTTCAGGGTTTGCCGAAAATACCCGTCCTATCAATGAACAGGGAGTTTATCTCGGCATTCAAGTAAGACCACAAAAACGTTGGAAAATCAACGCTTATTATGATTTTTTCAAATTCCCATGGTTGAGGTATCGAGTCTATGCTCCATCAAAAGGATACGAATGGCTTGCCAGAATCAGTTATCAACCCACCAGAAATCTGGTTGCTTTCATCCAAATCCGTGAGGAGCAAAAAGACAGAAACCTGGCAGATTCAGGAGAACCAGCCCTTCCATACCTCGTCCAACCCGTTAAAAAACTGAATGGTTTGCTGAGCTTGGAAGCAAATCTTTCCAAGAATCTTTTCCTCCGATCACGAATTCTATTGAGCCAAGTGAAAATTGAAGAAAAAGTTACCCACGGATTCATGATTCTTCAGGATGTGCAATACGGTCGAAATAAATGGAGACTTACGGGAAGAGTTGCGCTGTTTGATGCAGAAACCTATGACAACAGATTGTATGCATTCGAAAACAATGTGCTTTGGACCTTTTCAATTCCGGCTTTCTCGGGTCAAGGAATGCGATTTTACCTTCTGGGCCAGTTCCAGCTTACCCCAAAACTCACAGCATATCTGCGATTTTCGCGAACAACCTACACGGATCGAGAAATCATAAGCAGTGGACTTCAGACCATTGAAGGTCCACGGCAAACGGACACTGCTTTGATGATCCGATATTTTCTTCGGTGATTTTCCATTAATGGTGCTTAAGTCCCTGAGCTTTTTGATAATTTGGAACAAAGCAAATTACCCTATGAAAAAACCACTTTACCTACTCTGTTTTTTAGTGCTATGGACATTTTCAGGTTTCTCCCAAACCTTGGATCTGAGCAAAATGAGCAAAAAAGACGGATTCGTGCCTTTTTACCTGGATGAGGAAAAAGGCAAAATCTACCTCGAAATCTCCTCACTCGACAAGGAGTTTCTCTATGTCAACTCCTTGACAGCAGGTGTCGGGTCCAACGACATTGGGTTGGATCGGGGTCAACTCGGAGAAGACCGACTGGTCGAATTCCGGAAAACAGGAAACAAGATTTTTCTGGTGCATAAAAATCTGGGCTTTAGAGCTTATACTGATAATCCCTATGAGGCAAAATCCATCCAGGATGCCTTTGCAGAATCCGTCCTTTGGGGATTTGAGGTCGTCCAAAAAGAAGGCGACAAGCTGATCGTGGATGCTACCAATTTTTACCTTCAAGATGCACATGGTGTCTCAGAAACTCTTTCCAGATCCCGCCAAGGAACCTATAAGGTCGATGCTACCCGATCGGGACTTTATTTTCCCATGATCAAAAACTTCCCCCAAAACACAGAGGTTGAGGCAACGATTACCCTTACCGGAACTGGTGCCGGAGGCTATCTCAGGTCGGTGACTCCTACACCTGAAGCGGTAACTGTGAGAATGAGGCATTCATTTATTGAGCTTCCGGAATTGTATGCAAAAAGAGAATTTGACCCAAGAGGGGGATTTTTCTTCATCAGTTATCAGGATTACACTACACCCATCGATGAACCGCTCGTAAAAAGATTTATTTCCAGACATCGGCTGGAGAAAAAAGATCCCAATGCGGCCGTTTCAGAGGTGATTGAACCGATTGTGTATTATCTCGACAGAGGAACTCCCGAACCGGTCGCTTCGGCCTTGATCGAAGGCGGAAACTGGTGGGCTCAGGCTTTTGAGGCAGCAGGATTCAAAAATGCGTTTCGCGTAGAACTTGCTCCGGAAGGATTGGATTTATTGGATGTTCGATACAATGTCATCCAGTGGGTTCACCGCTCGACTCGAGGATGGTCTTACGGCTCAAGTGTAAGAGATCCACGAACTGGTGAAATCCTGAAAGGGCACGTTTCCTTGGGATCCTTGCGTGTGAGGCAGGATTACCTGATCGCCCAGGGTTTGCTTCAGCCTTTCGAGGAAGGCAAACCGGCTGATCCGAGAATGATGCAAATGGCATTGGACCGACTGAAACAATTGTCGGCTCATGAGATTGGACATACAATCGGCGTCGGACACAGTTATGCCACGTCTCCAAGCGGCCGCTCTTCGGTGATGGATTATCCGCATCCGGTAATTACAGAGGGAGCAAATGGTGAACTCGACTTCAGCCAAGCTTATGATCTGAAAATCGGAGAGTGGGACAAATGGGCAATCAAATATGGCTATGGCACACCAGCTCAAGGACAAAGCGAAAAGGAGTTTTTGGAGAAAACCCTGAATGACACCTATGCGGCAGGATTCGAATTTATTACGGATTCGGATTCCCGGAATCCGAGTGGGGTACATCCCCGCTCCCACCTTTGGGACAACGGAGCCTCTGCATCTGCCGAACTGATGCGATTGCTCAAACTGAGAGAAAATCGCATGAAGTCTTTCGGCTTAAATGCCATCCGAACAGGTGAACCTCAGGCTATTTTGGAAGAGGTTTTTGTACCACTTTACCTGATGCACCGCTATCAATTGGAGGCAACAAGTAAACTGATCGGAGGATTGGATTACACTTACAAAATCAAAGGAGACAATCAGTCAGTTCAAAAATGGATACCCGCAAAAGATCAAATTGATGCTTTGAATGCATTATTGACCACCATTTCACCGGCACAATTGGAAGTGCCTGCTCATGTTTTGGCTTTGATTCCTCCCAGACCATTTGGATATGGAAGAAACAGGGAGACATTTCCCTCCCGAACCGGTCCCACCTTTGATCCAATTGCACCTGCGGAAAATATCGTTGATGCAACATTTAGCTTCTTATTTGAAAGTGGCAGAATCAACAGAATCTACCTTCAAAACCTACAGGACAAATCACTTCCAGGTTTTGAGTCAGTCCTGAGCCAAGTTACTTCTCAGGTGTTTTCCAACTCAATGCCGGGCGGTTTGAAAGATGAAATCAAACTGATGACGGAAGCAAAATTGGTGGATCATCTGATCGTACTTTCCAAAAACCCAAATGCCTCTCAAACGGTAAGAGCCATCACCAGAATCGAGCTTGAAAAAATAGCTGCGATGTCGGGAGGCACCAGTGTTCTGGCTGCTCATAAAAAATACCTAAGAGATAAAATTGAAGCTTATCTCGAGCTGCCTGAAGAATTGACCGTTCAGGAAACACTTAATATTCCGGATGGAGCTCCGATCGGGATGGAGGAAATGAGTTGTGATTTTGAGTATTAAAACGAAAACCGGGTGATGAGCCCGGTTTTTTTATGCCTTTTCACAAAATCTAAAGAATTCTTTTAACCATATTGGTTACTAATATTTTACCTTTCAGCATATTAGAAATCAGCCTCCAACCGCCATTTTTGATTTTTTAAAAGTATGAGCAATACCAAAAAAAGATGCTTTGTCGTCATGGGTTTCGGGATCAAAACCGACTATATCAACGGACGAAAACTTGACCTCAACAAATCTTACCGCTTGCTGATCAAACCTGTGGTGGAGGCGAAAGGGATTGAATGTGTCAGAGCGGACGAAATCACCCACTCCGGATCCATCGATGTGCAGATGTATCGGGAATTGCTGCAGGCAGATTTGGTTATCGCAGATCTTTCCACACTCAATGCCAATGCTCTTTATGAATTGGGAGTAAGGCATGCGCTGCGGCCTTACACCACGATTGTGATTTCGGAAAATAAACTGATGTATCCATTTGACCTCAATCATGTGGTCATTCACGGTTATCAGCATCTTGGAGATGCCATTGATTATGAGGAAGTGGAGCGTTTTCGAGGGGCATTGAGTACTGTGATCCAATCTGTTTTGGACAAAACTGAAGCCGACAGTCCTGTTTACACCTATTTAAATTCACTTATTCCACCCAAGCTTCAAGAGCAAATCGAGAAAGCTGTGGTAGAATCGGAGAAAAAAGAAGCTACCCCTGAAATTGGAAAGGCACTTTCACTGATTATTCAAGAGGCTGAGGACGCAATTGAATTAAAAGAATTTTCTAAAGCCCGGGATCTATTTCAATCAGCAATTTTACTTTCAGGAGGAAATTCCAACCAAAAGGACCCCTACCTTTTCCACCGGTTGGCTTTCACCACATACAAAGCAGCTGAACCGGATTTGGTCTCATCACTTTACAAAGCCCTGAGCTTGCTCAATGATCTCAAGCTGGACAGCAGTAATGACCCGGAAACCGTCTCCTCTGCCGGTGCAGTGGAGAAAAAACTCTACGAATGCGGGGAAGGAGACCAACATTTGGAGAATGCGATTCTATATTTCCAGCGAAGCTATTACCTGCTCAATACACGCTACAACGGTATAAATCTGGCACTAACACTGGTCTACCATGCTACATCCAATCTTGTCAATTCGGATCAGGATAGGATTGCCGATCTAATTTTCGCTCAGCGAACCTGGAAAAGGATACTTTATCTATGCGATCGGGATTGGACCATGATTCAGGAAAAAGAAAAAAATGACCAGGCATTGATTCATGATGGCACTAAGGATGGTCAGGAACTACAGGAATATTACAACAGTCAGAAATACTGGATTTTAGTCAATCGGGCAGAATCTTATTTTGGGCTGGGTGAATTTGATGCTTACCTGAAAAGCATCGAAGAATCAAAAAATATCCCTTATCATGCCTGGCAGCAAGAGAGCTTTACTGAACAAATCGGTAAATTGGAGGCTGAATTAAAAAAAGTAGGCCATTTGCTAGAACCTAAATGGACTGCACGGAATTAATTATCCAAACGATTGCCCAATACCATGACAAACCCACTTTTGGCTGAGTTCGCCACTCCTTTTGAATCTGCTCCTTTTCATCTTATAAAAACCGAACATTTCTTACCTGCAGTTACTGAGGCTATTGAGATAGCCAAGGGCGAAATTGAAAAAATCAAGTCTGAATCTCTTCCGACTTTTGAAAATACGATCGAAAAGCTTGACCGGTCCGGTAAGAAACTGGGGGTGATTTCAGCAATTTTTTTCAACCTTAATTCCGCGGAAACCAATGATGAAATCCAAAAACTGGCCCGCGAAATTTCACCTTTGCTGACCGCCCATTCCAATGACATTTTGTTGGATCAGGAGCTTTTTCAGAGAGTGGCACAGGTTTTTGAG
>DATIAI010000089.1:0-3423 GCA_035458065.1 Algoriphagus sp.
AAATTAAGGTGTCTTTAAAGATGCTTTAATTAAATCTTCTAAGGAAATTTCTCCATTGGTTTTTTTGAGAACCAGAGTGATATTTTTCTCTGCGAGGGCCTTTGGAAATCCTAAAGTAATTAAGGCTTGTAACGCCTCCTCTCGGATTTTATTGCTGGTTTTTAAGAAGCCAAGTGGGGTAGATAGGTCTGCATTTCCGGATTTACCCACCTTGTCTTTCAGTTCTAAAATAATACGTTGAGCGGTCTTTACACCGATACCTTTGACAGCCTGAATGGTAGCCACATCTCCGGCGAGAATTGCCTGCTCGATCTCCTCCGTACTGAGGGAAGACAAGATCATCAGGCCAGTGTTCGGACCAACTCCATTAATGGAAATCAGCAGTAGAAAAAGTCGCTTTTCGGACTCCTCTTTGAATCCGTAAAGGGTATGGGCATCTTCCTTTATATGCAAAAAGGTGAGGAGTCTAATCTGCTCCTCATCTTTGATTTTGCTGTATGTCTGCAGCGATATTTTTACCTGATATCCTACACCTCCCACATCGATGATCACGTAGGTGGGATCTTTGAAGACTAGTTTGCCACTCAGGTAAGCAATCATAGGATTCCTTCAGAAGATTGGGCATCTACAACCGCAATAGCCACCATGTTGACAATTTCCCGGATTGAGCTTCCCAACTGCAGGATGTGTACCGGTTTGTTCATTCCAAGAAGGATGGGGCCAATGGCCTCCGCATTTCCTATTTCAGCAAGTAACTTGTAGGCAATATTGCTGGAAGCTAGGTCAGGGAAAATCAGGGTGTTGACTGCGTTTTTCGCCAATTTGGAGAAAGGGTAGACTTCGCGTTGGATTTCCTGATTTAGCGCGACATTGGCCTGCATTTCTCCTTCGATGATTAGGTCAGGATATTTAGCTTTAGCCAAAGCAGTTGCCTTGGCCATTTTTGCAGGAATTTCTCCCTGAGCAGATCCAAAATTCGAATAAGAAAGCAAAGCAATTTTCGGCTCCATATTGAAAAACTTCACGGCATTGGCAGTCAGTCCGATGATATCACAGAGCTCTTCGGCAGTGGGGTTAACATTGACTGTGGCATCTGCCAAGAAGTAGGGGCCTTTTGCCGTATTCATGATATACATCCCTGCCACCCTATTTACGCCTTCCTTGACACCAATGGTGTGGAGGGAAGGAAGGATGGTTTTTGGATAATCCCGCGTCAAGCCGGAGATAAATGCATCTGCAGATCCGGTGTCCACCATCATGGCCCCGAAGTAGTTTCTTTCCCGGACCAGGCGATTAGCATCAAAAAGTGTCATTCCTTTACGCTGACGCTTTTTGTAGAGGATCTTCCCAAACTTTTCAATCATTGCAGTTTCCTCCACCGGATCAATGATAGTCACATGAGCCAAATCCAATGCGTTGCCTTCTATCATGGCAAGGATTTTCTCCCGGTTACCAAGTAAAATTGGAACCGCGATTTTTTCATCTCGCAGAATTTGGGCGGCTTTGAGAATTTTTAGGCTGTCGGCTTCGCCAAAGACCACTCGCTTCGGATCTTTTTTGGCCCTGCCGATAACGATGGACATCAGCCTTTGGTCAATACCGATCCGCTTTTGAAGTTCTAGTTCGTAGGCATCCCAGTCATGGATCAATTTTTTTGCAACTCCGGATTCGATTGCCGCTTTTGCAACGGCAGGAGCGATAGTGGTGATCAGCCTAGGATCTACAGGCTTAGGGATCAGGTATAATCTGCCAAAAGCGAGATTTGCATCTCCATATGCTTTGTTGACAATTTCCGGCACAGGTTCTTTGGCAAGTTTGGCAATTGCCTGAGCTGCAGCCAGTTTCATTTCCTCGTTGATCACGGTCGCTCTCACGTCCAATGCTCCCCGGAAGATGTATGGGAATCCCAAGACATTGTTCACCTGATTCGGATGGTCTGATCGGCCTGTGGCCATAATCACATCATCCCGGGTTTCGATTGCCAAATCATAGGAAATCTCAGGATCGGGATTGGCCAGCGCAAAAACAATCGGATTAGGCGCCATGGATTTGATCATTTCCTGAGAAATGATATTTCCTGCAGAAAGACCCAAAAACACATCTGCTCCGGGCAAAGCCTCTCTGATGTGGTAGATGTTTTTATCGGTTGCGAATTCTCTATGGATATCGGAAATGTCTGTCCTGTCTGTCCGAATCACACCATCCTTGTCACAGGCAATGATATTTTCTTTTCTTACCCCTAGACTGACATAAAATCTCAAACAGGAAATTGCAGCCGCCCCTGCGCCGCTCACCACCAGTTTAATTTCTTCGATTTTTTTGTCAACAATCTCTAGGGCATTCATCAATGCAGCTCCGGAAATGATTGCCGTTCCATGTTGGTCGTCGTGCATCACAGGGATTTTCATCTCCTGCTTGAGGGTTTGCTCGATTTCGAAGCATTCGGGCGCCTTGATGTCTTCCAGGTTTATTCCTCCGAAAGTAGGCTCGAGTGATTTGATGATCTGAATGAGTTTTTTGGGATCTTTTTCATCGACTTCAAGATCAAAAACATCGATTCCGGCGAATTTCTTAAAAAGTACGCCTTTGCCTTCCATGACCGGTTTGGAAGCTTCCGGTCCGATATCGCCTAAGCCTAGCACAGCCGTGCCATTGGAGATCACAGCTACCAGATTCCCTTTTGCGGTGTATTTGTAGATGTTTTCTTTATCGGCAGCGATTTCTTTGCATGGTTCCGCCACTCCGGGTGAATAGGCTAGCGCAAGGTCAATCTGACTGGATACAGGCTTGGTGGGTATTACTTCAATTTTTCCGGGAGAGCCCTGGCTATGATAATTTAAAGCGTCCTCTTTTCTGATTTTGATGGTCATAAATGGGTAGTTGACAAAAGTCAGGCACCTTGGCTTTCTTTCCAACTCACATTAGTATTCAGCAGGATTGTTTGGATTTCGCGAAGAGCATCCCGGTGTACTTCGTTGGGGAAAAAGACAAATCCTTCCATGTAATAAAGTTTTCCCTTTGCTTGATCCACCATCAAATATCCGAGGTAAGTTCCTCCCATGCTGAGGTTGTTGGTTTTCCAGGTGCCCCTGATTTCGACAGTAAAATTATCATTAATCACCATGTTTCTGAAGGCAGGCGGAATTTGTTTTTCGCTTGTCATGAAGGAAGTGGGATCCTCCGGATCTCCAAAAATATGTTTGCCGGCAATGGAGTCTCTGAGGCTCAGGATGTTTGCCGGGAATGTCTGTTCTTCGGAGGTATAGTCTGTTTCGTAGAAAAATATACTGATATCGGGCCGTCTTTCAGTAGGAGTAGGGGATCTCATCCAGAGAAAATCATCCGTAATTTTGGCAACTTGGTAGGAGGCAGGAGCTTGGATTTCAATTCCCAATTTGGTTCTGGCTTCATGTTCTGCGGTAG
>DATIAI010000090.1:0-5356 GCA_035458065.1 Algoriphagus sp.
GCCCGCTCCATTTATTCTGTCGAAGGGGATAAAAGCGGACTGTCCAAGCATGGCTCGGGTGGGCTTCCAGCCAAATGGAACAAAACCGAAGACGGAAAATGGTATTGGAAGGGTGATACTTCCAGTGATGAGATTATTGCCCATTTCTATTCCGTCTCTATTTTTCATGATTTGGTGGCTGAAGGCCGGGAAAAAGAACTCGCCAAAGAACACCTGACTCGCATAGCGTCTTACATTCAGGACAACGGATTTTTGATCATTGACATGGACGGCAAGCCTACCCGATGGGGACGTTGGGATCCTGATTACCTTCTCACGCCCTATGGATACAATGACCGGGGTCTCAATGGCTTAGAAGCATTGGCTTTCATGCAGACTGCCTATTCGGTATCGGGTGATGAAAAATTCAAAAAAGGATACCAACAATTGGTGGATTGGGGCTATCTGAACAATACCCTTCGCCAGAAAAATACCTTTCCTCCTTCAACTTTGGCGCCTTGGGATGACCAACTTGCCTTTGAGGCATACTATACCATTCTGCGGTATACCACAGATCCCAAATACAAATCCTTTCTGCTGAGAAGCTTGGAGCGAACTTTTGAAGTCAAGCGGATGGAGCATGTTCCCTGGTTCAATTTTGCTTATGGGGCCTATACCAACAATGATTTTGACAACGGGCATTGCGTAAAGCACCTTCGGGCCTGGACTTTGGATTGTGTGGAGCACAGTTTCCAAAACTCCCATAGAGATGACCTTTTTGTCGAAGCAGGATTTACCTCTTATGAGGGAGGTTTGAAGACAATTTCTCCAAGAGAATCCAGTGTGATGCGAGGAAGCAGATACGCTACCGTTTTGGACGGGTCCCTAGGTGGCAGACGGGTGATGGAACCTACCGGATATTTAAGAGACTACTGGATGGGAAGATATCACGGATTTATCGAAGCACCCACCGTGACCGACAAATCTCTGCTTACTGTCGAGCCAAGAAATCAAAAATTAGGAGCTGCACCCTACCAAGGCCCGGCAAGACCTGAGTTTTGATTTGCTGATTAAGGTTTGAAATTGGAAAAGGAAATGCTAGGATGGCTTTGCTGGGTTATTTTGGCATTTCCCTTTAATTAAGGCTTTGAATTTTTTTTCCTCCCTCAAATTCACCTAAAAGCCAAATACCAATTTCACCCCGACTCCATCATTATCTGTTTGAGATGATGCTCCAAATGATCCATGTAATCACGGATCAAAAAAGCCAAATCGACAATTTTATTCTCTCCCAAATCAACAGGAAAGGCAAGGGTCTTGTCCGTTTGCAGAAGGATAAGTTTTGTGATACGAAAGTTGACTGCTTTCCAAAAAACAGCCAATTCCTGAATTTCCGCATGCTGATAATCATTGGCCCTGACTAATTCGTCTTGCTTGTATTTGCGGATTTTGTAGGGTTTGGATTCATATTGAATCTCGGTAAACCGCTGAAGGTTATTGATTCCCGAGTCAATCAAATGGCCCAATATTTCCTTTTTCGACCATTTCTCCGGAGAAATTTTCCGGCTTAGGGCTGTGGTATCAACATGGTTTAGATACTCCAGGCCCATTTGAATCAAGTGATCCAGTCTATCAGCTTGCTCTTTCATCTATTAAAATATTTCCTTTTTTTGACTTTCGGCTCTCATATACTTTTTATCAAAGACCGGGAATATGTGCTCCTGTTGATTATGACACTACTTTCTTCAGCTATTTAGAAAAAAATATTCATCAATTTGATAAATCTAAAAAGCATTTTTCAGTACATTTAATAATTATCGGAAGGATTTTTATATAATTAAAATCATTTAAGTATTCACTATTGTACGCCTAGCTAGTGGATATGTCGGAAAATTGAATTTTATATTTATACGCACTTCCAGGGGACCGGATTTTTCTAATTACTAACCGGTGAGATTTTTAGATTAAGGACCATTATTTAAACTAATTCATAAAATTATGGAGACTCTCTATTCAAGAAGCAACTTGTTTTCAATGCTTCCCCAAAAACCTACATCCACTAATTTAATTCCCTCTTTGTTGCTGTTACTTTGCCTCTTTTTACCCTTGGCAGGCTATAGTACTGACTACTACTTTTCTACCAGCATAGGGGATGACAATCGGTCTATTACGGAAGCCCAAAATCCGAATACACCGTGGAAAACCATCGACAAACTGAATGCAGTTTCGAGTGCATTGACGGCGGGAGACAGAGTGCTGTTTGCCGCCGGAGAGGTGTTTTACGGCACCATAAACATTGCCAAAGGCGGTAATGACGGAAATCCCATTATATACACTACCTATGGTTCTGGTGCGCCGGCAATTATTACTTCTTTGGAATCAATTCAAAATTGGAGGTCACTTGGTGGAGGTAAATATGAAGCCTCCCTTCCCAATTTACAAAGCTCGAAGCTCCAAATTGTAGAAGTGGAAGATTTACCCAGGGAAATCGGAAGTTACCCTAATTCGGCTATTGGAAACCGGTTTCTAGACATTGTAAGTATAAACAATCCCAATTCCCTTAATGGCCAACCTAATCCTTTTGACTGGACTGGTGGTGAAATTGTCATCAGAAAGAACAATTGGATTATAGACCGACACCCCATCACATCCACTGCAGGCAGCACGATCAACTACGAAACTATCAACACTCCTTACGAAGCTAAGCATGGTTACGGTTACTTTATCCAAAATCACGTCAACGCGCTGGATACTTTTGGGGAATGGGCTTACAATTCCAATTTAAAAACTATCACCGTTTTCACCGGATCGAATGCTCCTCTCGCCTCCAAAGTCCAACCTGCAAACCGGGATTACCTGGTAACAAACCAACCCTATGTAAAAAACATTACGTTCACAAACCTGCATTTCAAAGGAAGTAATAAAAGTCTCTTCTATGTGAAGAAATCGGGCAATTTCACCATAACGAATTGTATTCTGGAATCTGCCGGTGAAAACGGAGTTCATATGGAAGAAGTACCCGACCTCTCCATTACTGAAAATACAATAAGGAACAGCTTGAACAGCGGTATTTTTGTGTTTTATGGTAGCCCTAGAATTACCATCCAAAACAACCTGATCGAGAACACAGGACCCTATCAGGGTATGATGCAATCCAGCGATTTGAACAGCATTGGGGTGTATATAGGATCTGATTCTGACAATTCTCTGATCGAGAAAAACCGCATCATCAATACCGGATACAATGGAATTCACTTTGGCGGTGACTTTACTATTGTAAGGTACAATCTGATTGATAGATTTTGTGTCTATAAACAAGATGGAGGCGGCATCTATACCAATGCTGACGGTCAAACCACACGAAACAATGAGGGAAGAGAAATCCACAGCAATATCATTGTCAACGGGTTAGGGAACATGGACGGAAACGAGGAAAAGGAACTGTTAGCAAGCGGGATTTATGCCGATGATATGGCCGCAGGGATAAAATTATATAACAACACAATCCATAAAGTCAGTGCCAACGGGATATTCCTGCACAACAACAACAACCTGGAGCTAACCGAGAATTTGATCTATGAAGTTCCTACCCAAATTCTGGCTTCCCACGATGCGATCGGAACTCCTATCCGGGATATCACCATTGAAAACAACCAATTGTCCAGGGTATTTGATGAGGAATTAACCTTGTCTTTCAACACAGATGACTATGACATCGGAGAATTTGGACAGTTGGACAACAATTTCTTTTTAGATCCTTACAACACCGATTTTATTTTCCTTTCCAAAGACGCTGGTGATACCCCTACAGGACAAACCCGCAATCTACAAAGCTGGAGAGAAGCTTTTGGTTTCGACTTAAACTCAAACAAGCCCCGATTTAACCTACACCAATATGAAATCATCACCAGCAGCCCAATCAAATCCAGCACCTTTGATTCCAATATTGATTTTGTGGCAGGCACCTATGGTGGCGTTTCCTCTTGGATTCCAGACGGAATTACAGGAGGATCTCTTTCAATTACACCCAATACCGGCGGACATGTCCTGACCTATATTCAGATCGGGGCAGTTGAGGCTGGAGAGGAAATCCTCCTTGAGTTTGACACAAAAAGCCCGGTGGAAAACAAAGAAATCCAGTTGTTTCTGGAAAAAACTTATGACGATAACCAGGAAGGAACTCTCAGATATTTTTCAACCAATCTGGAAGCTGAAAAAATCCAGATTCTGTTTAAAGCCGGGATTTCTGCACCAAGCGAAAGCGTCGTGATCAAGATCAACGAACCTTCTGATCCTGTTATCTTCGACAACATGGTAATTTCAAAAGTCACGACCAAAGAGCTGAATATCTTGGAGTACATGTTTTTCGAGTACAACTATTCAGATCAGGAAATAACACTTCCGCTGCCCGGACTCTACAGAAACGCCAAAAATGAGCTTTTCAATCAAGAAGTAACCATCCCTCCTTTTGGATCAGCACTACTGGTAAAGACGAATTTTAATATAGAGGACCTCCCCCCTTCCCCTATTGAAATTTCAATAAGCGATCCCAGCCCAAATGAGGAATTTTATAGCGATGACGATGTTTTCATCAACACAACCATCACAGATCCTACAGGCTTTTTAGACAAAGTTTTCTTTTATCAGGGAGACAGTGTAATCGCCAGAATCTATGATCCCCCCTATCAATATAATTGGCCCAACCCCTTGCCTGGAGATTACAACCTAAAGGCAGTGGCGTTTGACAAGTTAGGGAGATCGGCCGAATCTGAGGTTGTTCCAATCAGTGTTTTAAATGTTGGACCTGCCAACCTACCCCCGACGGTAGAAATTATCTCTCCCTCAGATAATCAATCGATTGATCTGGGAATTGATATCTTAATCAGCACTCAGCCCAATGATCCCGAGGGAACTTTAGATAGAGTTGAAATATATGTAGACAATAATCTTTTGGGTACTGTAACCCAAGCACCCTTCGAATTGATATGGAGTCCCATATCCCTCAATAGCTACGATATCAGAGCAGTCGCCTTTGACACCCAGGGTGCTTTGGGAAATTCCGCGACCATTTCTGTAAACATTACCGAGCCGCCTACTCCAAACTTGCCACCAAGCATCCAAATCACGGACCCTGTAGAGGATCAAAACCTGTTGTTTGGTCAGGATATTACGATACAGACCGATCCCACAGATCCTGAAAACAATATCGACAGAGTGGAATTCTTAAGTGGTACTGATATTATCGGTACCGTGAATTCAGCACCATACAATTTTATTTGGTCAAACGCTTCTGCTGGAACCCATTCACTCAAATCCATCATCTACGATAATGAAGGATTGTCAGCGGAATCAGATGCAGTCAACATCAATGTTATTG
>DATIAI010000091.1:0-3088 GCA_035458065.1 Algoriphagus sp.
GGAGTGCCTTTCAACGCTTACTTTGGCTATCAGGCCGATGGTGTTTTCCAGTCCCAGGAAGAAGTGGATGCAGCACCTATTCAATTTGGCAGTACGCTTACCAGTCCTGGTGATTTGAAGTATGCGGATCTTTCTGGTCCCGAAGGTGCGCCGGACGGTGTCATCAATGCCTTTGACCGAACAGTGATCGGAAACCCTTTTCCGAAGTGGATTTATGGTATGAACGCCAACTTTCAATTCAGCGGATTTGACCTGAATATGGTCTTCCAGGGTGTAGGAAAAGTGGATCGGTTGCTTTTAAGTAATGGTCAAACACCGATGGCAGATGACCGGAATAACGCGCTTTCCTACTGGATTGATCGTTGGACTCCCGAGAATCCATCCCAGACTTTACCAAGATTGGGTGGAGTCAACAATACTGTGATTTCCACTTTCTACATTCAGGACATGTCCTATCTGAGGTTGAGAAATCTGGAATTAGGCTACACCCTGCCAGTTGGAATCTCCGAAAAGGCGCTTTTGCAAAAAGCAAGGATTTTCGTCAGTGGTCAGAATCTGCTGACCTTCACCAAAGTGGAAAACTTCGATCCTGAACGCCAGAGAGGGGTAGGTTCCGACCAGTCCACCCCACTTTACAAAGTAATTTCAGCCGGCGTCAACTTAAAATTCTAATCCTTATGAAAAAATATATATACATCATCACGTTGGTCTTTTTGGCCTCCTGCTCTGAGGATTATCTGGAGCGGGGATCATTGACCCAATTGGCAGAAAGCAATTTTTGGCAAAATGAAAAAGACGCACAGCTGGGAGTAAATGGTATCTATGATGCGCTTCAGGACCGGGTGTTGTTCGGTGGTAATCTGAATGCAATTGCGGGAATTCCCCAACACGATGCTTTCGCCGACAATGCTTTCAATAATTACAAATTCGAAGGTCCGGGAAATTTTGTAGAAGGAAGAGCAGATCCAGCCTTCCCGTATTTCAATAGCTTTTGGACAGCACTTTATAAAGGTATAGCCCGGGCAAATGTGGCTATTGAAAACATCGGGACTATTCCTGATGCCAATATCAGTACCGAAGCAAAAGCATCCTTGTTGGGTCAGGCCCGTTTTCTCAGAGCACTGTTTTACTTCCATTTGGCAGTCTATTACGAGGAAGCTCCTCTGATTGACAATTTTCAGACTTTGGAAGAATCTTATGTGGGCAAAAATACCTACGAAGAATTGCGTGCTTTTATTATTTCAGATTTGAAAATGGCAGCAGAAGCCCTGCCGGTTACGTATCCTGCCAATCAGTTTGGCTATGCAACCAAAGGTGCAGCTCTGGGCTTGCTCGCAAGATTTGAATTGTACAACAAAAACTATCCGGAAGTGATCAGATTGACCTCCGAAATCATGGGTTTGGGGTATCAGCTTCATCCGGATTATAAACAGCTGTTTTCGGAAGCAGGGGAGCAATCCAAGGAAATTGTCTTTTCAGTGCGGTTTTTTCAGGATCAGACCAATAACGGAGAGACATTCTCTGCCACCTATCTCGGTATTCCCAGAGTCAACATGCAACCCATGCCTAACCTGATAGATTCTTATCTCTGTGTGGATGGATTGCCAATTAATAAGTCTCCGCTATACAAGCCCGCTGCAAGAAAAGAAAACCGGGATCCAAGGCTGGGTGCTTCGGTTTATTTTCAGGGTGACATTTTCTTGGTTCATCTCAATAGAGCATTTCAGGGAAATACTGCTACAAGGTTTGGACAGAAGAAGTATATCCGGGACAACGTTTCTGACACAGGAATCGGAACTGACCAGCCCGGAGGACAGGATTTTTATGTCATTCGATATGCAGATATTCTGTTGATGAGAGCCGAAGCTTTGGCGGAATCCGGACAACTTCAAGAGGTATATCCCCTCTTGGATCAGGTCAGAACCCGGGCGAAAATGCCTACTGTGACGGCAGTAAATGGGACTAATCTGAGTCAGGAAGAACTCATCGCGATGGTGAAATTGGAACGAAGATCCGAATTGGCATTTGAAGGACTTCGCTTCTTTGATGTCAAGCGTTGGGGTGAGGTGGAGCAGGCTTATGCCAGGGCCAATGCTGATCCTGTAGGCCCTTACAATCCGGTCTATCGGGGTCGACAGTCAGAGGTTTTTGCAATTCCACAGTCTGAAATAGATGCAAATGATCAACTGGTTCAAAACCCGGTTTGGAATTAAATAATGTAAAGACAAAAATAAATAGGCTAGGGTTTTTCACTCCCACCTTACTGGGGTGGGGGTGATTTCCTTTCAATATCATTCCATGCAAAAAATAATCTGGATAGCCGTTTTCATACTCTGGGGAGGATATGTTTCTGCCCAAACAAGACCTGCTGCCCAAAAGCCAAATATTATCTTAATCCTGACTGATGACCAGGGCTATGCAGACGTGGGATTCAATGGGAGCAAGGATATACCTACACCTGGCATTGATCGCATTGCCACCCATGGAGTGGTGTTAAAAGCTGGATATGTTTCTTATGCTGTCTGTGGTCCAAGCAGGGCAGGTTTGATGACTGGTAGATACCAGGACCGTTTTGGTTTTTCCAGAAATCCACTCCTGGCACCCAAAGACTCAACCATGGGCTTACCATTGAGTGAAGAAACAATGGGTGATATCCTGAAAAGAGCCGGTTACAAAACCGGAGTTTTCGGGAAATGGCATCTTGGAGCACATCCAAGCCTGACTCCGAATAAACGTGGTTTTGATGAGTTTTACGGGTTTTTAGAAGGAGGCCACCGCTATTTTCCCGAAGACTGGACCATAGAGGATGAAAGTCAAACGAAAAGTCAATATGACGGGTACCGGACCAAGTTGAGCCGAAATGGTAAACCGGAAGTGGAAATGGAATATCTGACAGATGCACTTTCCCGGGAGGCACTATCGTTTGTGAGAGCAAATCAGGAAGAGCCATTTTTCCTGTATCTAGCCTACAATGCCCCTCATGCTCCGCTGCAGGCCACGGAGAAATACTTAAGTCGATTTGGGCATATAGAAGATCCAAGAAGGAAAACCTACGCCGCCATGGTCAGTGCGGTGGATGACGGAGTAG
>DATIAI010000092.1:0-7556 GCA_035458065.1 Algoriphagus sp.
TGGATACCAAGATCGACTATCCGGTTTCTGTTGAGGAGGACTCACCTGGTTCTTTAATTTCTTTGAACCATTCTGAAAATGGCAGCCCCCATGTCTTGATTGTGGATGACAATGAAGATGTGCTGGCCTTTGTTGCATCCTGCTTGGAAAATGAATTTCATGTGGAACTGGCCAGAAACGGACAGCAATGTGAGGATTTGACCTTTAAAATGATCCCCGACCTGATAGTAATGGATGTTATGATGCCGTTCAAAGATGGCTTTGAGGTCTGCAAAACATTAAAAACTGACGAGCGTACTAGCCATATTCCCATCATCCTGCTGACTGCAAAAGCTGATTTGGACAGCAGGTTGGATGGCTTGGAGCAGGGAGCTGATGACTATCTGACCAAACCGTTTCATAAAAAAGAACTTTTGTTGAGGGTCAAAAACCTTCTTGATTTAAGACGACAATTGCAACAGTATTATCGCTCAATCTTGGAGAGTAGATTATCAGCAAATTCACTTCAAAATCTGGATGGCTCAAATATAAATTCCGAATTCAACGGATTGAAAGAGGCCCACTCAGGAAATCAAAATCCAAGCATTCCGATAGCCAGCAGTTTAGAAAACTCATTCGTCATAAAAGTCAGGAAGGCGATTGAAGCTAATTTGGAGGAGCCTGATTTTGATGTTGAAAAACTCTGTCGTGATTTGGCTTTGAGCCACTCCCAGGTCCACCGCAAACTTTCGGCGCTAACCGGACTTTCTGCTACCCACTTTATCCGGTATGTCCGACTGTTAAAAGCCAAAGAAATGATTCTCGACTCAGGGTTCAGCATCGCAGCAATTGCCTACGACTGCGGATTTAATGACCCCGCATATTTCAGCCGGATATTCAAACAAGAGTTTGGAATGTCACCTCAAGTCTGGAGAGAGCATAATTCTGGTTAAAGAAAGAATTCCTGACCTCTGTTTTCTTGCCGCATTTCATTTTTCAAGTGAAATGCGGTTTTTTTTTGGAAATAATTCGAAAAAAAGAAAACAAAAATGCAATGCCAATCCAACTGATGAACTCTCAGTCCTAAGGCTGTAATCTACGTCCTGTTTACGCAATCAGGGTCCAAGATGATTTTTTCAAGCTTTTCCACTTTTGAAAAGTATTCGGGAGGGTACTTTAAAAAACCAAGCCCGATTTTGAAATTTTTTCACCAAATCAAAATACCAATAAGATGAAAGCTATCCTATTTTCCCTTGTTCTAGGATGGGTTGTGCCACTTTTCAATTTAAAAAACACACCTGTCACCAGCGTTTCATTTCACCTCGTACGAAACCTTATCATTGTCCAAGCTTCGGCAAATGAAAAGGAAGGTTATTTTATTGTGGATACAGGTGTTTCAGAAATTATCTTAAATAATCGATATTTCGATGGTCGACCCACTTCGGAGAAATTTTACGGGGTCAATGGAATTGAAATTGACAAGGAAATTTCATTCATAAAATTTAATCTCGGGGGATTCGAAAAAAAGGTAATAGCTACTGTCACTGACTTTACTGCTTTGGAGAAAATTGCCGGCATCGAATTACTGGGGGTTGTTGGAAACGGAGTATTCAAAGATTGCGAACTGGTATTAGATTATACCTTTAAAGAGATTACCATCTATCAACTCAATAAAGATGGAAACCGACTGTCTTCAAAGAGTATCCATCAGAAACCTCAAGTCACTTTACCCATTTTTGTCGCAAGAGGATTACCTTTTTTAGAAGTAAATGCGAAAGGAAAACAGCTAAAAATGATTCTCGATACAGGGGCAAGTGCGAATGTGATTGACAGTCGGGAAATCGACCATATTAATACAAGTTTATTTCGGGTAGGAGTGGATTCAATGGCAAGTTTTGGCCAAGACATAATTGCAGTAAAGTCTTTAAAAGTAAATGAATTGAAAGTAGGCATGCTGAATTGTCCTCCTATGAAAACCGTGTTTTTCCCTTTGAATCAATTAAATCAAAACCAATGGGGAATAACAATAGATGGAATATTGGGATTTGAATTTCTTAGCAACTTCAGAGTGGCTATCAACTTCCGAAAAAGGGAAATTTCTCTTTGGGATCGTGAATCTGTGGAACAGCAGTGGGCTATTGCCAAAAACAATGAAGTTATTAAGCCAAATGTGGGTATTGAAATACCAGTTATAGACAATTAACTCAATTGCAAAATTGGATCATCAGCAAGGCTTTTAAAGTAAAGACAAAACTTTTCTTCCTTCTAAAACAGTTGGTTTGAGATTGTCATTGGCATGTCATATTCCGAATTAGCATGGAAGTAATAGTCCGATCCCCATTTCACATATGAAATCATGTTTTTTCTATTATTAACTTCCAGACCTTTAATCAAACGATTCAAATTGAGGCTTTTGCATAAAATACTGAAATTCTGACCATTATAATACTTGAATTTTTTTAAATGAGAGAAAATTAATTTTTAAATTGAAGTAAGTTGAACAGGATCAAATAACCTTTTTGCACTCATTGGAGTAAGATTAGATTTTTAGAATAAAGGGATTTTTAATACAAAACCGTACATCAATTCTTCACAACCAAGTCAACAGGGGAATGAATATAATTGGGATTGTCATTGGTTTATGATAATGTGAAGACCCATGGTCGAGAATTGAAAGGTGTACGAAAAAAGGAATAGGCCAACCTGTCAGACATTATCCATGATCATTATTTATTATTCAAATACCATCAGTTAAATAATGAAATTTTTTATAAAAATATTCCTTCTCTGTTTTATTCCGGCCACCTCGATGGCACAAAAAGACCCTTCTTGGGGATATATAAACAAACAGCAAGCTGATAGTCTGAAACGTTCGATATTAAACGAATCAAATGACACTTTAAGATTGGCAGCCTTCCGACTCCTCGGTTTTTATTACCAGGATTTTATAGCGGACAGCGGTTTATATTTTCACGAACAACAATTGGCACTTTCCGAAAAATTGGAAATGAGATTATGGCAAGCTGACGCATACAGCCAGGCGGGGTATGTTCTAGCTGGTTTAGGCAATGTCATGAAAGCTTACGAATACCATTCTGAAGCTATGAAATTAGCAGAGGATGAAAATAATGAATCTGATAATTGGCGTCCCTGGGTTTTTTCTAATTCAAAAAACAGTCATGAAGCCCGTATCTCTGTTTTGGGTATGAACTATCTAATGATGGGCAACCTATGGGGCGCATTAGGTGAAACGGAAAAACAAAAGTCACATTACTTGGAGGCTGCAAAAATTGGAAATTCTATTAATAACGGTAAAGTAATATATCTTGGCTATTCGCAATATGCCCAATTCTTAGATCCAGATTCCTCCATTTTAATTACTAACAAAGCGTTGAAATTTGCCGAGAGATCCAATTTTCGTAGAACGGGGTTTTCATATCTGAGGCTATCAAATGCTTATTTCGGTAAAAAAATGTATGACTCTGCTTTTGTTCATATTAAAAAATCAATTGCCATAAATCAGGCAGACAACTACTTGTTAGCTTTAGTCCCTTCCTACAAAGCCCTCTCCAATTTATTCATCAAACAGGATAATTTAGATTCAAGCCTTTTTTATGCAAAAAAGACTTTAGAGGTTGCCCGGATTAATGGCTTACCTAAAGACTTATTAGAAGCCTATAAAGTACTTTCCATTTCATATCAACTAAATAATCAGATGGATAGTGCTTTAAAGTATGAGCAATTTTCAAATAGATTGAATGACAGCCTTAAAAATGAAAGGATACTTAACCTTACAGGCTATCAAAAATATGCTTTCTCTGAACAGCTCCGATTAAAAAGGTTGGATGAAGAAAAAACTGCCTATGCCAATAATTTTAAAATGGCGGGATTGATGGCTGTACTTTGCACCATTCTATTAATTGCGATCATCCTTTTCCGAAACTACCGTCATAAACATATTGCAAATCAGTTTTTAGAAAAAACTCTTACCAGCTTAAAGTCAACTCAGGCTCAACTTATCGAATCCGAAAAGAGGGCCTCTGTCGGCCAACTCCGTCTGAGCGAATTAGATGCTGTTAAATCTAAGCTTTACACAAATATCACACACGAATTTCGCACTCCTTTGACAGTCATCCTGGGAGTAGCCAATCAGTTATTGGATAATCCCCAAGAGCATCTAAATAATGGTTTGAAAATGATTATCCGAAGTGGCCAAAATTTATTGACACTTGTCAATCAGATGCTCGATCTAAGTAAACTGGATAGCGGAAAATTATCCCTGCAATACCATCATGCGGATGTTGTTTCTTTTCTGGGGTATATCATGGACGGCTTTCATTCTTTGGCAAAAACCAAAGGCATCCAGATTCACTTCATTTCAGTTAAAGACCAATTATACATGGATTTTGATGAAGTGAGACTGCAACAAGTTGTTTCCAATATCACCTCCAATGCGATCAAGTTCACGCCGAAAGGAGGTCATGTTTACATCTCAACTGACGTAAAAAATGATAGTTTCATAATAAAAATTAAAGATACAGGTATCGGTATCGCTGAAGCAGACATGCCCCATATCTTTGACCGATTTTTCCAAGCGGATGATTCTCAAACCCGGCATGGAGAGGGTACAGGAATTGGTTTGGCATTGACCCATGAATTGGTCAAACTTATGAAAGGCACTATAGCCGTCAAAAGCAAGGAAGGCCACGGTACCGAATTTGAAGTGATGTTACCAATCCGAACCATTTCAGATCCAAGTGAAAAGAAAAATCATGTTCCTCATTTGTCAATGGAAACCAGAGATGAATATCCGATCACTATGGTAGAGGATGCCCAGTCTCCTTTGATCTCAAAGGTCCATTCTGAAAATAGCCGCACCCATGTATTGATAGCGGATGACAATGAAGATGTGCTAGCCTTTGTTGCATCCTGTCTGGAAAATGAATTTGTTGTGGAAGTGGCTAAAAACGGGAGGGAATGTGAAGAATTGGCCTTAAACATAATTCCAGACTTAATTGTGATGGATGTGATGATGCCCTTCAAAGGTGGTTTTGAGGTTTGCAAAACATTGAAAACGGACGAACGTACGAGCCATATTCCCATCATCATACTCACTGCAAAAGCAGATTTGGAAAGCAGGTTGGAAGGATTAGCCCAGGGTGCCGACGACTATTTGACCAAGCCATTTCACAAAAAAGAACTTCTGTTGCGAATCAGGAACCTCCTTGATTTACGCTATCAATTACAACAGTATTACCGAGTTCCCTTAGAAGGCAGCATTTTGGCAGACCCTCTTTCAAATCCGAATGGTTCAAAAATTACCTCGGGAATCAATGGTCCGAACAATGCTCAGGCAGGGAGCCAACATCCAAGCATTCCTATAGCCAGAAGTTTAGAAAACGCCTTCGTCATAAAAGTCCGTAAAACGATAGAAACCCATATGGAGGAACCTGATTTTGATGTTGAAAAACTATGCCGACTTTTGGCTTTGAGCCACTCGCAGGTCCACCGTAAACTTTCAGCTCTTACCGGACTTTCCGCGACACACTTTATTCGCTATGTCCGATTGATCAAAGCAAAAGAAATGATCATCAAATCAGGCTTCAGCCTCGCAGCAATTGCCTACGACTGTGGATTTAATGATCCAGCTTATTTCAGCCGGATATTCAAACAAGAGTTTGGAATGTCACCTCAGGTCTGGAAGGAGCAAAATTCTGCCGTGTGATTGTTGAATACTTGTTTTAACCGGCTTTCCAATTTTTTAATGAAAAGCGGTATACTTTTTTGGGATTAAAAAAAATAAAACCCAGAATCTACATGCCTGCAAAATTTATGGTCTCTGTATCCTATTTAAGGACTGAGTGTCCAATATTTTTATTTATAGCTTAATCATTTTTGAGAAGTATTTGACATTGTTCCTGGACGGGACCTCCGAAAACCAATCCCGATTTTTAAAGAAATTTTTCTACTACTCTTTATATAAATAAGATGAAAACGATCCTATTTTTCCTTGTATTAGGATGGGTTGTACCTTTTTCAAATAATAAAAACACACCCATCACCAGCGTTTCATTTCAACTCGCAAGAAAATTTATTATAGTCCATGCTACTGCCGATGGTAAGGAGGGGCTGTTCATCTTGGATACGGGTGTTTCAGATATCGTCTTGAATAATCGATACTTCGATGGCCAGAAGACAGGAGAAAAATTCTTTGGCATAAGTGGAATTGAAATGGAAGAAGAAATTGAATTCATCAAGTTTAATATTGGTGGATTTGAAAAAAAAACAGTAGCTAAGGTGACCAATTTCCAATCATTGGAAAAATTTACTGGGTTGAAATTATTGGGGGTGATTGGAAACGATGTTTTTAATAATTGTGAATTAGTTTTAGATTATACATTTAAAGAATTGACCATCTATCAACTCGACAAAAATGGTAACCCCAAGTCTTCAAAGTATATACACCAACAACCTCAGGACACTCTCTCATTTTATTTAGCGAGAGGCGTACCCTATGTAGAAGTTAACTCAAATGGGCATCTGCTAAAAATGATTGTGGATTCGGGTGCTACTGCCAATGTCATGGATGCAAACAAAATCGCTCAGTTGAATTCAAGTTCAATACAGGTTAGGGAGGGTTCGATGGCAGGATTCGGTCCTAAAGCTGTTCCTACAAAATTTCAAATAATTGATAATTTGATTGTGGGCAAACTTTCTTGCCCACCCATGAATACAATATTTTTAAACTTGGATCACCTCAATCAAAGCCAAAGTAGAAAAAGAGTTGATGGCGTCCTTGGTTATGAATTTTTAAGCAACTTCAGGGTGGGTATAAACTTCCGGAAAAAGGAAATTTATCTCTGGGATCGAGAATCTGTAGAAATGCAGTGGGCAATAGCAAATAAGAATTGGAAAACCAATGAAGGCGAGAAATCCGATTGGGGAGGAGAATTACATTTTGTCGACTATTGATTTTATCATAAATAGGATTACTGCATGATTTTTTAGATCAATCGAAAAAAAAAGCCTAAATGCAACACCTATCCAACTGAGGCTCAATCAGTCCTAAGGCTGAAAACTATGTCCTATATACGCAATAAGCGTTCAATTAAATTTTTTAAAGCTTTCCCATTTTTAAGCAGAATTCAACATTGGTTATAGCGAAGTGACTCAATTAACCAATTCAGTTTTTAATATTTTTTTTACCAAACTAACTAAAGATGAAAGCCCTAATATTTTCAATCGTAATCGGTGTGGTGTTACCTTTTATCAACGCTAAAAATCCACCTATAACTAGTGTTTCATTTCAAATCCGCCGAAACTTAATCATTGTCAAAGGCTCATTGGATGGCAGAGAAGGTTTTTTTATTCTGGACACAGGGGCATCGGAAGTGATATTGAATAACCGAATTTTCGATGGCAGACCAACCGAAAAGAAATTCTATGGAATTGATGGCAATGAGATCGAAAATGAAATAAAATATGTAAAGATTAATCTCGAAGGATTCGAAAAGAATGTAGGTGCGAACCTGACAGATTTCACCGCTTTGGAAAAAATAATCGGTTTGGAACTATTT
>DATIAI010000093.1:0-3490 GCA_035458065.1 Algoriphagus sp.
CCCGGATCCAGCATCGGTGCGGCGACTGTGGTAAATGGAGCCGACGGGGCTGCCGCACCGGACAAATACCAATCCTATATGAGATCCATGATGCGAAGTACAGCAGAAGCTACCGGAAGAAATCCGAAAATTGCTGAAGGAATGGTTGATGAAAAGATCGTAATCGAAGGGATTTCAGAGGCAGGGTCAGTGATCACTTTTTCGGTTTCTGAAGCAATCAAACACGGGTTTTGTGAGGGTGAGTATAATTCCATTGACGCTATTCTTAAAGCCCAAAACTTGGAAAATGCTGAAGTATTGGCTTATCAAGAAGATACTATTGACAAAATCATTTCCTTTTTCTTAAGTCCGGCGATCAGCGGAGTCCTGATCTTGATCATTATTGGCGGGATCTATTTTGAGCTTCAAACTCCCGGAGTCGGCTTTCCGATTTTGGCAGCTATAATTGCCACATTGCTCTATTTTATCCCTTACTATCTCAACGGTTTAGCCGAAAATTGGGAGATTTTGGTTTTTGTTTGCGGTATTATTCTTTTGGCAGTGGAGCTGTTTGTGATACCTGGTTTTGGGATCTTTGGAGTTTTGGGCATCGTATGTATCATAGGTGGCCTGGTACTTGGGATGGTTCCGAATCAGGATTTCAACTTTGACTTTGTGCCGGCTTCACAGCTATTTGGAGCTCTTTTGACCGTAATTTTGGCAGCTTTGGCATCCGTTGGGTTGGTCTTTTGGCTGACTCCCAAAGTCAATCAATGGGGAGCTTTCAAGCACATTACATTGGCCACAACTCAGGAACGCAGTCAGGGATATACATCTTCATTTTACCCCAACACCCTTCTTGGTTCTTCCGGAACGGTTCACTCCCGGCTAAGGCCCAGTGGCAAAGTGGAAATCGAGGGTGAAATCTACGATGCCTATTCCCGGGGAGAATTTATCGATCAGGGTGAAAAAATCATTGTAATTTCGACAGAAGGCACTTCTCTGAAAGTCAAAAAATTGGAAGCCTGAAAGTGGAAGATTTCCCTAAGTTTGCGGCATGAATCCATTTCAGTCCATTTATGAACTGATCGGAGAAGATCAAATCCGATTGCTTGCCCGATATTTTTACCAGGAAGTTGCTCAAAATCCAGCATTGAAAAAGCTCTATCCTGAGGATCTTGAACCTGCCGAGCGTAGACTTTTCCTTTTTTTGCTCCAGGTGTTCGGAGGCCCACAAACCTACCTGGAGGAAAGAGGCCATCCTAGACTGAGAATGCGTCATCTGGATTGGCAAATCGATCACTCAATGCGTGATCACTGGCTTAATGCCATGCTGACCGCATTGGACAAACTCAATCCCGATCAAAACGCCAAGGAATTGATGGTGGAGTATTTTGTCAAAGCAGCCAACCACATGATCAACCATGGGTAAGTTGCTGGCAAGGGTACATTCAATCTATGCAGCATTGACTTTCGTGCTGACTTTCCTTCTTATTTTCCCGTTTATCCTGGTCTGCATTTGGGTACCGGGATGGAAAAAATATGGGAGAAAAATCAATCGCTATTGGGCGAGGATTTACTTTTCTCTGATTTTTATCCCAGTTAAAATTGAAATGTGGGAAAAACCAGAAAAAGGCAAATCCTACATTTATCTAGCCAATCATTTCAGTTATCTAGACGTTGCCATGATGGGATTTATCCCGGGAGATGTACTTTTTGTGGGAAAAGCCTCTATCCGGAAGGTTCCACTTTTTGGTTATTATTTCAAAAAACTCCACATCGCCGTGGATAGAGATCGGTTGAAAAGCCGGGTGGAAACGATGCGAAGAGCTGGAGAAGCTTTGGACCGGGGAAGCGGAATCGTACTTTTTCCCGAAGGGGGAATTTACACGAAGCATCCGCCGAAGATGATTCCTTTCAAAAATGGGGCTTTTCGGCTGGCGATGGAGAAACAAATCCCCATTATCCCTGTCACTTTATCCTTTAATCATCTAATTTTGCCCGAGGATGGCCGGTTTTTGGTTTATAGGAAACAGGCCAAAATGGTTTTTCATGAGGCCTTGAATCCAAAAAACTTTGATTCGGATGAAACCTTGAAGCAAAAATGTTTTGAAACGATTCAAAAACAACTGGACTTGGATAACGCCATTTCTCATTCTTAGATTTCTCAAAAAATGAAAATAGATAAAGAATCAATCAAGAAAATTGCGCATCTGGCGAGATTGGAATTTGACGAAAGTTCTGCCGAAAAAATGTCCAAAGACATGTCCCAGATTCTGGACTGGGTGGAGCAACTAAACGAACTCGACACCACGAACATTGAGCCGCTGACAACCATGTCATCCGAAGTCAATGTGATGCGTGAAGACAAAGCTGGCAAGCATCTCAGCCATGAAGCAGGATTGAAAAATGCTCCAAAAAGAGATTCTGACTACTTCCGCGTACCGAAGGTTTTGGAATAAGAATGCTGAAAAACTCCTCAATTTCGAATTCATTTGCAAAAATCTCAGCCCTCCTGCTTTTAGTGTCCGGAGGGCTTTTTGCGCTTTATGCCATCCTTTTTGGATCAGCTTTTTACCCAAATATTGTACCCGCAGCCTTTTTGGATACGGTGGCCATTCCTCTTGATTGGGTAAATCTCGGTACACTTTCCTTCCCCATACAGGTAGATAATTACCTGGTATTTCAGGAGTTTCACTCGCTACCTCCCGGATTTACCTTGGTGGAAAGTTATCTTTTCGGGGGAATTGTCTTCTTGGTTGCTGTTTCAGCATTGGCCCTTTTCAGCACTTTCAAAAAAGTCCCTTTCCTGATTGCCGGTGCCGCTTGGATTGTACTTCTGACACTTTCCAACTCCAATGGCCTCAATATAGGTTTTCCAAGTTCGAATACACCTCTTATCATTCTCATTGCAGGCACCATTTTACCGGTGATTTATTTCCATGTCTGGAAGCCGGATTCAGCATTTTGGTTAAGATGGTTGATCGTTTTGGTGACTTCAGGTTTGTCGGTTTTCAGTTTGATCAAACTCAGTCCCATTTCCAATCCCCAATTGTATTTGGCTGAGCAAAGTCTGATCCTCGGTTTGGGAATGTCAATCGCATGGATTTTCTGGCAAGGACATGGGGTGATTTCTGGCACGTATTTGCTTTTGGCACGAGCCAATCAAAACATCAACATGAAGATCTCCTGGCAGATATTGGGGATTGGAGCTTTGTATATTTTGACTTTGATTTTTCTGCTTTTGGATCTAAAAGGAGAAGTAAATCTTCCTTTTCCGACTTTCTCTCCACTTTTCTTAATCCTTCCAATCGGAATTTTGGGATGGATTTCTACTACTGCCAAGTTCCAACAGGAGCCTGAGATCGCTGCAAAACCGCACTTTCTCAAAGCCCTGTTTCTGATTGGATTCTCGGTTACATTTTGGCTGATCTGGAAACTGGAAATCTCCGGAAATCAGGCTGCTGAAGAATTTCTGAAACATTTGATTATCTACTCCCAGTTTGGATTT
>DATIAI010000094.1:0-4172 GCA_035458065.1 Algoriphagus sp.
ATTATTCGGATCAGCAAGCGTATAAAAAGAAGAAATCGCCGCTTCCATGCCTACAGATTCATTTCCATGGACATTAAAAGACATCCAGTTGATCGGGATTTCGGTCGAGGGTGTTCCTTCCATCAGACCGGCACGCTTTAAATTGTCGGTACGGATCTGTTCCAACTTGGCCATGTTTTCAGGGCTGGAGAGAATGGCAATGATCAGCGGACGCTTTTCATTGGTTTCCCCGTATTGGATCAGTTTTATGTTTGGGTTTTGCGCAGCAACATGTTCAAAATAATCCACCATTCGGTGGTGTGGGGTGAACCTGTCTCCGGGTTTGTAGCCGAGAAATTGCTCCGGAGTTTGAAGCTGGGCAAAAGCTCCAAGGCAAAGTGAAAAGACAAAAGCAAATGGGAGTAAAATCTTTTTCATCTGGTTATAATTAATTTTTTAGAGGTCAGATGGAATCTCGCATGGCAGATCATCGTCCCCTGATGTAGCTTCTGCAGCATACTCGATTTCATAGGTGAAAGGTTGGTCTTGCGGGGAAGATAAGCTGTTTTGGAAATTTGCGAATTACCGATGGGGGAAAAGTCCACCTATTAAGTAATATCATGCTGAAAATGTAAAGCTTTAGCTTTCCAAAAAATGAAAAAAAGCAAGCCATAGCTTGCTAATACTCCAAAACATTTCCGATTTACTTCACCGCTTTCACATTCACCTCAATATTTCCTTTTGTAGCTTTAGAATAGGGGCAATTTTCGTGTGCAATGTCCACCAATTTTTGAGCGTGTTCTAAAGAATCTGCGTGTGGGATTTTTACTTCAATGTCCACTCCGAGACCAAAACTTGACTGACTATAGTGTCCCAAATGAACCTTTACTTTAATTTCAGAATCTCTGAGGCTGGTTTTGCCTGCAATTGATGCTAATGCTCCTCCAAAACACGCTGCATATCCTGCTGCAAAAAGTTGTTCCGGATTTGTCTTTCCTCCTTCGCCTCCGATTTCCTTGGGCATCGCCACATCAAAATCAAGTATTCCATCATCCGTTCTCACATGGCCTTTTCTGCCCCCCGTGTTCACAGCTACCGCCGTGTAATCAACAATTAGTTTTTCCATTTTAGATTTTCATCGTTTTGAGTTTGACCAAAAAGTCTTCCATGACGGGTAAAAGTTTTTGGGTTTCTTTTCCCAGATGGAATTCCAATTGTTCTTCCAACAAGGTGATAGCCTCTAAAGTTTTGGCTTGAAGTGATTTTCCCGGATAGGTTAAGTGAATGAACACAGTTCGCTCGTCGGCTTCACCCCGCTTTCGCTTTAGAATGTTTTGACTTTCCAGCTTTTTCAGAAGAGGAGTAAGTGTGCCCGAATCCAGACTCAGCCTTTCCCCAAGCTGGTGGACTTTCAGTCCATCTTCTTCCCAAAGAATGGAGAGAACCAAAAATTGTGGATAAGTCAGTCCAAATTCATTCAGTTTGGATTGAATTTGTTGAATTAGCAATCTGGAACAGGTGTAAAGTGCCAGAGAAAGCCGGATCGATGGAAAGTCATTAGATGCCATAAAATAAAAATAGGATTGGATACAATCTACTTGTTTCCAATCCTATTTGAAAATTTATTTGACAAGAAAAACGATTCTGGGTTAAGAGAAACTTCGAAAATCCTCAGGTGTTCGTAAATCGAAATTCAAAAATCGTAAATCCTAATAATACCTTCCAATCATCGGATGATCCACAATAGCTTTTTTCAAAGCCAATGCTTCGATAGTACCCGGTACCCGATAGGCAACTTTTCCACCAGGCTCTATCAAAAGGGTAATTGGCAAACTACCGTCCCAGTCTGAACCCACGACCTTGATCACCTCATATTTGTCATCAGTATCCATGATGTAATTCGGAAGTGCGGAAGCTTTTCCTTTCAAAAATTTCAGAGCTTTTTCCATTTGGTCCGGAGTATCCATACTGACCGATACAAACTGGAAATCCCGCTCACCATACATCCGTTGGATCGTCACAAATTCCGGATACTCAATAATGCACGGTCCGCACCAAGTGGCCCAGAAGTTGACTAAAAGGAGTTCATCAGTATTGTTTTTCAGTAAATCGGCTAAGCCAGCTGGGGAGAGTTTCTCGATAGTTACCTCTCTTTCTGCCCACTCCTTATTGGTCTTGATGGTGTATTCATTTTTCCAGGCCCATTTCATAGAGCAGCCAAAAGCCGGAGTTTGGGCAGATTCTGCTGGCAGGGCTTCTCCTTTCAGGGTAGCTTCGATGGCATTTCTCAGATCTTCCGCATTTCCCGTCCCGGGTTTTTCTTTTGCATCGATTCTGCCGGAATAGCTCAGTTTTCTGTTCTTGTCAAAAACAAAGACATGAGGAGTGGCTGTGGGACCATAGGCAAGAGAGAATTCATGGGTGTCTCCATCATAGAGATAAGGAAAATTGTAGCCCTTATCCACAGCTCTCAATTTCATTTCTTCATAATAATCTCCAAGGTCAGTATAGCCTAGTTCTTCGGGTAAAACTGCGATCGGACTGTTGGAGGAAATGGCGATGAAGGCTACCGATTTGCCTTCATATTCTTTCACTAAGTTGATGTATCTATCCTCATAAGCTTGCGCAGTGGGACAATGGTTACAGGTGAAATTCACCACCAAAACATCGAAATCAGAATAATCCTCCAGTTTATGGAATTTTCCATCTATATCCGGGAGGTTAAATGGTGGTGCCTGATCCCCAATTGCAAGTTTCCCAATTGGTTTCTCGGATACCACCTGTGGATTTGGCACAAACGCTTCTGTACTTATTGGAGTCTCTTCAGTAGCGATTTCGGTATTTTTTCCACACTGAGAAAAGAGCAAGGCTGTGGATAAATACAGTAAGCTCCAAATAATATTTTGCTTTGGTAAGTTCATTACGTGTGTGGATAAGTGTGAAATTTATGTCAGAGAATAGCCGTTTTGGTAGGCATAGTGAAGTTTGGAATTTGCTTCTGCATCAGTGAATATCTGGGAATTTGGATCCCACTTGAGCGATCTACCCAATTCATGTGCGATATTTCCTAAAGTACAAACTGTGCAGGTGCTGTGTCCGATTTCAACAGGCACTATCGGGTCTTTTCTTTTTCTGATGCAATCGATAAAGTCCACATGGTGAGCTCCAAAAGTGAAATTTTCAGGTTCTTTTCCGATTTCCAATTCTTTGATTGAGGTGTCGTAATTTCCCCTTGAAACATTAATCCAGCCATTTTCCCCCAAAAACTTAACGCCCGCCCTTCCTTCGTCAAATTTGGTTAACAGCATTTCAGTTCCATTTGCATAGCGGTAGGTGAGCGGAGCATCGCCTGATGCAGGGATGATTTCTACCGGTCCGTTTCTATCCATGCTTAGTCCCCACTGTGCAATGTCAAACATATGCGCTCCCCAGTCTGTCATTAGTCCACCTCCGGTTTCCTTATACCATCGCCAAGCACCCCAAGCTGCTTCATTTTTTTCCGGATTCAGTGAAATTCCCGGATTCAGTAAGTCGTTGAAGTGTAAAGAGGGAATGGGTCCAAGCCATTTTTCCCAATTGAGTCCTGCCGGAATTGTTTCCTCGGCAAGGTCGTAAGGTTTGGGATGGGGATTTTCTCCCACATAGACCAAGACCTGAGAGATTTTACCCAACCGGCCTTTTTGGACATGCATTGCGGCTGTTTGGAAATTGACAGCTGCTCGCTGCATACTTCCGACGGCTAGGACCACGCCGTTGGAGCGGACTGCTTTTACCAGTTCTTGCCCTTCCTTGATAGTAAAAGTCAGCGGCTTCTCCAGATAAATGTCTTTTTTGGCTTTGCAGGCATCGATGGCCATGATTGCATGCCAATGGTCTGGAGAGGCAATCACCACAGCGTCCACCTCAGGATTGGCCAAAAGCTCGCGGTAATCCTCGTAAAGCTTGGGAAATGAAGTCGGTTTTCCAGCTTCCGACAGGTTTTTCTGAACCCGAAGAGCAAACCGTTCCCTTTTGATCGCATAAACATCTGCGCCTGCCACAATTTCCACTCCCGGAATTTTCATGAAATTGTTTAACAAGCCCATAGCCTGCCTTCCGACTCCGATGAAGCCCAACCGGACTCTTTCGTGTGCAATTTTGAAAACCGGATTGGCAGTCGATGCAAAGCTTAATTCGGGAAGAAGGCTGAGTCC
>DATIAI010000095.1:0-8504 GCA_035458065.1 Algoriphagus sp.
AGGTTTTGGATCTGTACATTTCCTTCGCCTCGATAGAGGTTTTCATTTTTCATATAGTAGCCCCTATCTGCGACCATGGTCGTTTCAAGGATTCCATCTACTGTATAAAATTTGATTTCAATTCCCTCCGGGAATTCAATATTTCCATTTTGGAATTCCAGTTGCCTGGGAGCGGTAATCTCAGACCGGACTATTGCTGAATCGCTTTGAATAAGAAAAATATTGGTTGCCGAATTGATAGGTCCATCGTAAACCTTGAGGGCTTCGGGATCGACACTTTCACGGCAGGAAAAGAATATTGATCCTGACAGGATCATGAGTAAGAAAAAACGATACTTCATTAGGGCTCAAAGATAAGTGAATAGTCTTAATTCTGGCTAACGAAAAAAGGCAGCCCGATGGACTGCCTTTTTAATAATTCTTAAGAAAATCAATCTCTTGTTGCCAAGGTGACATTTTCACCTACCCAGCAACCTGTATTCATAGAAGAACCAGCTTGATGACCTTCGGTGAACAACTCTTCTTTGGATGGAAATCTGGATCTAGCCTCACCCATTCCTTTGCTGTCACCTGCTTTTTGATAAGCATTGTATGCCGCAATAAACACCGATTGATCTTTTGCACGACTCTCTCCTCCTCGACAGTCATTGAAAGCAGACATGTAGAGATCTCCGATCAGCGTATAGGCAGAGGCAGTCAATTCAGCATCCAGGCCAGCTGCTTCTTTTGCTGAAGATCTGGATTGGGCCTTTCTACCTGCTTTGGCATGTACTTTTGCCAACTCCATGTGGATTTCAGCTTTTTGCTTATCATTTTCAGCCAATGTCAGGGCTTTTTCCAAAACCGGCTGTGCCTTGTCAAAATCTCCTTCAGACATATATCTCATAGCTCGTACCTGAGAAGTAGCGAATGTTGGATTTTTGGAGTCGATGAATTCCAAAGCCGCCAAGAAGGAAGAAGAGGAATAGCACTTGTATTGTACAGAATACTTGAAAATCTGGTTAGCCAGCTCCTCATTGGTTGGATCTGCTGTAAGCTTAGGACCCATTGTGTTTTCGATAAAGTCACAGTCGATCAGCTCCATATTGACCAAAATAGTCTCAAGAGTGGACTTGGATGAACTCACATCTTTTCCTTCAGCAGCAGCTTTGTCAAGCAAGGCATTGGCTTTATCATAGATGGCAAGTACTTGCTCTCCAGTATAGGCCTTATTATATGCGTTGTTACGATAAACCAAATCGAAGTAAGCCGCAACCAATTGATGGTTGATAGTTCCGTTTAGTTCAATCGCTTTTTCAAAATCTTTGATAACACCCGGGATTCTGGTTTTATCACCTTTGAAAAACTGATAACCGAAGTAGGCTTTGTTTTCAATCCATTTGGTCTCATTGTCAAACAGTTCTCCTCTTTTTTCATAGATGGTCATGACACTGTCCTGATAAACCAATTTTTGGGTAGCATCCGCGGTTTTGTCTGCCGCTCCTTTGTAAACTGTGACACCATTGATGTAGAGGGATTCATTCAGTTCCGGGGCATTTACCAGCAGCCAATGTAGAGGCTTGGTTGCTTCCACAAACTGTTCGGACTTCATGTAGTCTACATAGGCGGCGTTTAGTTCTCGCGCTTTTGCTTCCTGTGCAGGATCTGCCGGCCAGGTCCAGCCATCCTGTGCTTGAACCAACCCAGAGAGCAGCAAGGCTCCCAATCCTAGAAGTGTTGATTTAATTTTCATATTCAGTAAGGTTTTATTTCGGTTTCTTTGGTTTGATCCTAATTAGTAATTGCAAGTATTGGGCCTTGATTTTCGATCTTTTCTTAAAATATGTTATTCAAATGTTCTTTTGTAGAACCAGCTATTATCATTCAAGGAGAAACCAAGGGTGAAATTTATATAGTTTTCTCTAATCAGCCCATTATCCAAGGTCCCTCTTCTACCTGCCTTGAAAGCCATATTCACTAAGGACAGCTGGTTCACTGGAATGGATGTTCCTAGAGTAAAACCGATATCATTGATATTGGTTTGATTCAGATAGTAAGGAGTTTGCATCCATTCTACCCCGAATCGGTAAGTTCCTCTTAGCAGCAAATTGTCAAAGTTGAGATAGTTTGGAACAATCTGAAATCCTAAAGCCACTTTTTTGGTCGCCTGAAGATCAAGCTGGTCACCAAAGAAGTTTTGGTATTCAGAAAAATCCTGAAACTGACCCTCAAGTCCAAGAGCAAATTTATTCATTTTCTCATATGTCAAACCAAATCCGTACCGATTCGGGATGTAAATACTTCCCTGGACATCATTGGCGATCAGGTCTCCGTCTGATTCCGGGTCGCTAGCTTGGCCAATACCAGCCAATTTTGCAAATCCGGTTCCATTAACGTCCCCTAATTTCTGATAAATGGCACCGATGTGAAAATTGCTTTTTTCGGCGACCTTGATCATGTAATGAATTCCGGCCTTGAATCCCACATCTGATACGGTCAATCTTTCGTAATATTCCGAAGGATTTCCAACAGTCGCACCTTCCTCATCACTGATCAGCAATTGATTGGACCGGATTGTAGAACCAAAAAGATAGGAACCATGGAAACCTAAACTTAAGTTTTTGGCAATGAGATAGCCAAAGTTGATGTATGCTTCAGAAATCCCACCATCACCCCGAAGGAAATTAGTTGCTTCCAGGTCAGAATTGGTGACCTCACTTTGTACTCTTAAGCGATAATTGACACTGGTGATTTGTCCCAATCCCATACCGGTCGTGAACTTGCCTGACTTTACGGGAAATGAGAGCGCCAGATAGGAAAGCCCACCACCATCCACCAGGGAATTTTCGGTTCCATTGTCCACATTGATCCTTTTATAATTCAGGGCGGCCTGGAAATTAAAAATGGTATTGCGGGTAGTAAGGGCAGGATTGACATTGTTTGCGTGCCATCCAGTACCGTAGCTTATTCCCAATCCTCCCATGCCTTGGTTTTGGGTAAGGCCGGAGTAATTGAACTCTCCGATCCCCAAAGCACTGTAAGTAGAGGAGCTGGTTTGGGCACTGACCTCTGTAAATAATAAAAGGGTGCTTAACACACCCAACGATTTCAACCAGTTTTTACTCGACATTGTGGTTTAGAATACAATTCAGTCCATGAAGGACTAAATTTGGGACTACAAATATGTGGTCTTTTGCCAATGATTCAAAAGATTGGGAATCACCTCCGCAGATATACACCTTTATTTCAGGAATTTTAAGACGATACGACTCGATTTGACCTATCATTTCAAATTCGACTCCGTACCAGATTCCAGCTTGCATGCAGGTAATTGTGGAATCGCCAGTTGGATTTGCCGGTTTTTGGCCCAATTCCACCAAAGGAAGCCGGGCTGTAAAGGAATTCATGGCATTTGCCCGCATTTTCAATCCGGGACTTATCGCGCCTCCTCTATAAACGGCCAGCTCATCCACGAATTCGAAAGTAATACAACTTCCCATATCTATGGCAAGCACCGGATTTTTTCCGGCCAACTGCCAGGCACCCACGGCGGCGGCGATTCGGTCCAGCCCAAGAGTTTTTGGGGTGGCATATCCATTTAGAATCGGAAACTGGGAACTATGACTTAGATTTTGGAATGAGAAAGGTATTTTTTCAGACAATTCTTCTTTGCTAAACCGGACTGAACTGACCAAACAAGCATCAAATTCCATGGTTTTCCAAAAAGATATGGCTGAATCCAAATCTTTGAAGGAATGGTCACCGATCAGGTCATCCTTTTGAAAAAGGGCCGACTTAATCCTGGAATTCCCGATATCTATGACCAGATTTCTCATAAGTCCTGCAAATTAGACATTATTAAAAAAGGGACTTTTCATCGCTTAAATTTATCTTTGATCAAATTGCCCACTTAACAATCTTTAACCCATGAGCCTGGAAAAATACAGCATCATCGGACTGATGTCCGGTACATCCGGAGATGGACTTGATCTTGCCTATGTCCATTTTGAACATCAACGGGAATGGAAGTTTGAAATAGTATTGGCAAAAACTTTCCCATTTCCTGAGGATTTGGGGAAAAAACTCACAGTAGCACATCTGAAATCCGGACTTGAACTCGCCCAGCTGGACGTGGACTTTGGAAAATGGATGGGTGAGAAAGTCCGGGACTTTTGCAGGGAATTTGAGATCAAGCCACTTGCGGTGGCATCTCATGGTCACACCGTATTTCACCAGCCTAAAAAAGGCTTTACGCTACAGATCGGTAACGGTTGGGCACTTCATGCGGCTTCCGGGGAGCGCATCATCAATGATTTCCGGATGTTGGACGTCCAACTTGGAGGTCAAGGGGCCCCATTAGTTCCGATCGGGGATAAGTTGCTTTTTCCACAGGTGGACTTTTGCATCAACTTGGGAGGGATTGCCAACATTTCCATGGAAAAGGACGGAGGCCGGATAGCCTTTGACTGTAGTCCTTTTAACCTTTTGCTAAATGCTGAAGCAAATAAACTTGGTAAACCCTATGATGAAGGGGGAGAAATCGCCCGCTCGGGTCAAATTAACCTCACTCTTTTAGAGGCCCTGAATGACTTGCCTTTTTATTCTGAAAAATCAGCCAAATCTCTGGGTAGAGAGGATATGGAAAATGATTTTCTTCCCCTGATCGAAAAATTCGGACTCAGTCCGGCAGACAATCTGAGTACCTTGGTAGAGCATTTTGCCCTCCAGATCGCAAATGTGATTCAATCTTTTTCCCAAAAAGAATCTCCATTGATACTTATCACTGGAGGAGGAGCCTACAACGCTTATTTCGTGGAGCGTTTGGATCATTATCTAAAAAGCCAATGGAAGCATTTTGAGGCCAATTCCGATCTGATTGAATTTAAAGAGGCATTGATTTTTGCGTTCTTGGGAGTATTACGGCTCCGGGGTGAAAACAATTGCCTCGCATCGGTAACCGGTGCCTCTAGGGACAATTCTGGCGGAACAATTTTTGGTTGACCCACATCTCAAGCTTCTTGAACACTGAGTTGTAATTTTTCTATTTTTGGGCCAAATGTAAACCCAAAATACAATGCAGGACCTGCTAGAGAAATTTGAAAACAAAAAACCGGAAATCGTATTTGAGTGGAGTGATTCCGAAACAGAAGCCGAAGGTTGGGTGGTCATCAATTCCCTGAGGGGTGGTGCAGCCGGTGGCGGAACCCGCATGCGAAAAGGGCTTGACAAAAGAGAAGTCGAGTCTTTGGCCAAAACGATGGAAGTCAAATTCACAGTTTCCGGTCCAGCGATCGGCGGAGCCAAATCCGGGATAAATTTTGATCCTGCAGATCCTAGAAAAGCAGGAGTCCTCGAGCGATGGTACAAGGCAGTGATGCCTCTTCTCAAAAACTATTACGGTACAGGCGGTGATATGAATGTGGACGAAATCCACGAAGTAATTCCTATCACAGAAGCTTATGGGCTTTGGCATCCCCAGGAAGGAATTGTCAACGGGCACTTTCATGCCAATGAACCCCAAAAAATCCGAAAAATCGGACAGTTAAGACAGGGAGTTTCCAAAGTTTTGGAAGACCCAAAATTCACCCCAAATGGATCAAAAAAATATACTGTCGCAGACATGATCACCGGCTATGGGGTGGCGGAGGCAGTTTGCCATTATTATTCCATCTGGGGCGGTGACATCAGAGAAAAACGCGCCATTATCCAAGGCTGGGGAAATGTAGGAGCTGCTGCAGCCTGTTTTCTGGCTGTGGAAGGAGTGAAAATCGTCGGAATAATCGACCGTGACGGGGGTTTGATCAAGGAAGAAGGATTTGATCTGGATGAAATAAGGGATCTTTTTCTGAAAAGAAACGGAAATAAACTTGTAGCTGAGAACCTGATTCCATTCAATGAAATCAACGCTCACATTTGGGATCTCAAAAGTGAAATTTTCATTCCTGCTGCAGCCTCCAGATTGATCACCCAAGATCAGGTTTCTCGGATGGTAGCTTCGGGCTTGGAGGTGATTTCCTGCGGGGCAAATGTTCCGTTTGCCGATGCTGAGATTTTCTTTGGTCCGATCGGTGTCTGGGCGGATGAAAAAATCGCTGTAATTCCGGATTTCATCGCCAATTGTGGGATGGCAAGAGTATTTGCCTACCTGATGAGTGACGGAGCAGAAGTGACAGATCAGGCGATTTTCTCAGATGTTTCCAAAACCATCAAAAAAGCAATGGAAAAGACATTTTCTGAAAATCCGGAAAAAACCAAACTGGCTCAAATTTCCTTTAAAATAGCTTTGACACAACTCGTGTAAAAGCAACACAGAAGAATCCGGTGCTGAGTTAATTTTTCATGAAATCCGGTTTCGGCCCCTTTAATAGTTGGACAGTTTGCATCAAAATCAGTAGTTTAGTGAACTGCTTTCTTACCCAAAACCCTATTAAAATTTGCCTAAATTTCCGGAAAGCAAGCACAAGCATTTCAAACCGACCAAATGAAGAAATATCTTATAAGTCTATCCATACTTTTCGGAATATTATTTTTTGGCTTCATTGAACCGACGGATTCCCATGCCAAATCTGCAGATAATACTGTTGAACTGATCGCTCAAGCTGACCAAAGTCAGATCGATTCGGCAAGCACAGAAGTTCACGCAGAAGAGGAAATTCATCATTATGCTCCTGCCTGGTTGGTGATTCCATTTGTCACTTTACTGTTGATGATCGCAACGGGACCTCTCTTCTATGAGCATTTCTGGCATCACAACTATCCCAAAGTGGCAGTGGGCTTTTCGCTTTTGGTGGTGCTTTATTATTTGTTTGTCTTGGGAAATGTACATGCCCCAGTGCATGCGCTTGCTGAATATATTCAGTTTATAGCCCTCTTGACCTGCTTATTCGTGGCTTCAGGAGGTATTTTGATCGAAATAGATAAGAAAGCGACTCCAATGGCAAATGTAACTTTGCTGTTGATTGGGGCTGTAGTCTCCAACCTAATTGGTACAACAGGTGCTTCCATGCTTTTGATCCGACCATTTATTCGATTGAACAAAGGAAACATCCAGCCTTACCATGTGGTGTTCTTTATTCTGATGGTCAGCAATGTCGGTGGATCTCTTACCCCAATAGGTGACCCGCCTTTGTTTTTGGGATTCCTGAAAGGGGTTCCATTCTTCTGGACCTTGGAACACAACTGGCCGGCTTGGGCATTAGCCTTGATACTTCTAGCATTGGTATTCTACTTCCTGGACCGAAAATTCGGAAAGGCAAATGAAGATGAATACACGGAAGAAATCATCTATTCCAATAAGTTTACACTCCTTGGTGCAAAAAACTTTGTTTGGTTGGGAATTATTATTGGCGCGGTCTTTCTGGATCCGAATGTGATTGAAGGAGTACCGGCAATTGTATATGACGGCCAAAAATTCTCCTTTCTGAGAGAAATCATCATGCTTTCGGTAGCATTCTTTTCCTACAAATTCGGTGACCAAAGAGCCTTGAAAGGGAATGAATTCAATTTTGAGCCCATCAGGGAAGTTGCCTTTATTTTCGTGGGAATATTTGGCACCATGATGCCGGCTTTGGAGCTGGTGGGCAATTTTGCAAAATCTCCGGAAGGCGCAGAGATGATCACCGTGAATACGCTCTATTGGGGAACAGGGACACTTTCGGCTGTGCTTGACAACGCGCCGACTTACCTCAACTTCCTGGCAGCTGCCATGGCTTCTGAGGGAGCCAATATCAACAGTATAGCGGAGGTTAGAGAGTTTGCCGACAACTCCATGAACGATACGGATACTACTTTCCAACTGGCTGCTATTGCCATCGCCTCGGTATTCTTTGGCGCGATGACTTATATCGGCAACGGTCCAAACTTCATGGTGAAATCCATCGCTGAGCAAAGTGGTGTAAAAATGCCTTCTTTCTTTGGCTATCTCATCCGGTTTACCATCCCGATTCTACTTCCAATCCTGTTCCTGATCTGGCTGGTGTTCTTTGCTTTTGTCTAAAGTTTCACCTGCCTTAACCAAAAGCAATCAAGTAATCAAACATTGAGCAAGCCGGTGGTTCTCATTTGAGCCAGATCGTTGGGCTTTGCCCAGATATTTGAAGCCCCGCTTTATCAAATCACTGGTAAATTTGGCTGACTGGGACCTGAATATCTTTTTAGCCCGTATTTTACAATTGAATGAGCAGGGATTTTTTCTTAACTAAGTAGCTCTCTTTCATTGCTCCTATGCCAATCTTGAACATGTATTTTTCAAATATTTTGACTTTTTCAATAAAAGGGGCGTTTTCCTAACTAAAGACTATTAAATTAGATTTTGTTGAAATTGACCAACTTATCTCAGGCATATGGTTAAGAAATCATTTTTTCATTTGCTCCTCTTCTCACTGCTGATCTCATGCAATGAGGAGGAATTTCTTCCACAAGGAAGTCAGCTTCTGTTAAATCCTAATTTATCTCTTTATCCTGACTCGGTATTTCCCTGGACACCGTCAAATTCCAATGGAATTCAACACGGGGTCAGCAGAGAA
>DATIAI010000096.1:0-7858 GCA_035458065.1 Algoriphagus sp.
TCTTCGAGTTTGTCGAGGATGTTTTTGTCAAAAATGAATAGGGGTAGGACCTTGGTTTCCTGCTGAAGCGCATAAAATAGGCCTGTATTGTCTTCCAGTCTGAGGTCTCTGCGAAACCAGAATAGGGTGATTTTTTCCATGAAACCTTTATTGAAAGAAAGTGCCTTGACCCGGAAAATGTTTTAATAATTTTCCTCAGGGAGAACAAAGTTGTCAGGAATCGGCAAAGGAGGTTCCCTTCTTGGAGGGAGGTTTTCCAGATTCAAAGGCTTCCAGTTTTCATCCCCCTGATATTCTTCCCGGAGAAATTCATCGGTATCTGTGACCTTCAGGTCTTTATTTTTCCTACCGGTGATTTTTTTGAAAAGCTCTGAAAAAGAGTTGAAGGATACGTTTTGTGTAACTGAGGCACCGTAAGTCAGGACGTTTTGCGTCAGCGAAAGAGAAGTGAATGTGTTGTAATTGTTACGGTTGAAAATGCGAAGCCGGTAGACGCCATCCTCTGTAAGCAGGTATTCTGCCTGCCAATCTCCAATAATGGAGGCCGCGCTGGCATTCCCCTGATTGTCGGTGAATCCACCGTCTCGTGACACCCGAAGTCTTCCGTCCAAAAAGGTATAGGCAACACTTAGCTGGAAGTTTTCCAGTGCATTTTGATCCAAAGTGGCCAAGTCAATGTTGATTTCAAGGTTTTTGTCCACCTGGCCCAAGAAGCTGTTCAACTGAGAGGAAAGCAAATTGCCCAAACTGGAGGAAATGGTCGAAACACCGGAGAACTGACCTTCAGGGGAGAAGTTACGGGTCATGATGACCGAGAAGACCTGTCTGTTCATTTCCTGTTCGTCTGCTGCCACCCTGCTCTGGAAAGCAGAAATGGTCGTCTGCACGTCTCCGCTCGACGGGAATTCGCCAAAATCAAAGCTGAAGGTAATGTCAGGTGAAAGCAATTCCCCCTGTAAGTCCATCAAAACTTTGAGTGGGTACCTTCTTCTCATTTGGCTGTTTTCAGCGGCTGAAGAGGAGGAAAGGAGAGGCTGAAGGGAGATATTTTCCTCATAGACTGCCTTGAGGTTCATGACACCCTGATAAGGATCTCCAAACCAAGTAATTCGGCCTCCGGGTTCGATGCGAAATTCCCTTTTTACCACATTGTACAGGGAGAAATTGTATTGTCCCTGCGTGATTTCATAGTTGCCTGTGAGGTTAAAATTACCCTGGGTATCAATGTTCATAGTGAGCACCCCCCGGCCCCTGGCTTCCAGGCTTTCCTCAGTTTTTGGGTCAATGATAATCTGGGCAAATGCATCCGGAGTGATGTCCAAAATGAAATTCATCCTGACATTTTCGATATCGAGCCGATTGAGATCTTCGGCCAGCTGCTTGATCCGGACTGTATCCTGAACGTTGATGATCTGGATGAAGTCTTCCTGATACTGGGAATTGCTGCTGGTAAGCGGGATATAGATCCTAGTATTGGGTTGGGTAGTTGCTCTGGCGTTGATATCGAGGTTGGTGGTGCTGCCTTTGATGGCGAGCGTTCCAGTGGCAAAGGCAGTTCCGTAAAAGACCTCATTGTCCTTGGATGTCGTGTTCATCACCTGGAAGTTGCTCAGGTTGGAATTGATATCCAGAAAAATATCTCCAAAGCCTTTGTGATTCAATCCTCCGGTGAATGTGGCTCTGTTGCCGTTGACATCTCTGAAAATCAAATCTCTAAAACTGACCTGAGTGGGTTGAAACAGGATACTTCCATCGACTCTATAATTGGTGTTAAGGTAGTTGATATGAAGTTTTCCCCCATCGATCCTTCCACTTCCCAAAATTTCAGGGACATCCATCGTGCCGCGGATTTGGAGATTCCCGGTAACTGTCCCGTCCAGGTTAGTGATATATTTTGACAGAAAAGGCTCAAAAATAACGAGGTTTGCCTCTGTCATTTCAGCTTCTAGATCCAGGTTTTGGTATTCAAAACCGACGATTCCATTGATATCAATTTTCTTTTGGCCGTTGATTTCATTTTCCAGATTTAAAATAAGGTCTGTATCATCCAGGTTGGCTGAAGCTGAAATGTTACCAATCGGAAATTGGTTTATTTCCATATCGTCAATAAACAAGTCCCCTTCGATCAAAGGCTTGTCAAGAAGGTTTTTAAGTCGGAATGCACCATTGGCTGTGCCCAAAAACTCCTGAACCGTGATAGTATTCAAGAAGTCAATTCCGACGTTATTGAAAATCAGGTCCAGAACTTCCTCCGGATTTCGGCTGATTTTTCCATCCACTCCCAGTGACTGGTTCTCGTTGAGGATACTCAGCTTGGTAAAAGTAAATTCTCCCTGAGAAACCAAAATCTGGTTTTCCGGATTAAAATCCCAATCCTTACTAAGCACCCTCAAAACGGAAGGCTTGAAATGGATTTTGGTCCCAGAGGTCGAAAATTGCGTTTCTGCTGCAATCCTAGCTCTACTTTGAGTGGAATCCTGATCCAGGCTGAGTTGGAGATCCAGGTTGTTTTGATCCCAGATGGCTTCTAGTCCTAGATTTTTGAAGCCAAGTGTATTGCCGATGGATTGCTCTTTGGAATACACGTAGAAGGAAGCCAAAATATCCGCACTGTTGATGATTTTGGAAGTGTTGAAGTCAATATTGGTCCCAAAGACACTATTGCCTTGATAGGAAAGTGTGTCAATGCTGGTGAAAAAGTTGAATACCGTGTTTTCAGGAGTTTGGTAAAACGCACCTTCTAAAATGGTGTTTTGAGAGATAGAAATATCAGGTTGAAAGAGTTGGATTATAGGATTCAGATTTTGAAGTCGGACATTCAAATCCAGGTTGTAAGTCTCAGAGAAGTTTTCCTCCAAATCGGCAATAGGCTGCGGTTCATTTATCAATATGGCGAGATATTGATTGCCGAGCATGTCCAAATCCCGCATCATTTGTTCCAAGTTAAACTGACCGGAAGCTGCGGCGACTAGATAGTCCGAATTGACAGAAAGTGTGCGGGTACCTCCGGCAAAAAGGGACTGGAAAAAGAAATCGCCCACTTCCAAAAACCGATCCTCATAGCCCACTTTAATGTCGGAAAATCTGGCTATTCCCTGAATATCATCCAGGTCAATGCCTTTGGTGTCGATGTCAAGTTTACCGCTGATGAAAGTCGGAGTCTCTACCAGATTGATCTTATCCAGAAAAAGAGTGTCTACCTGGACGACCATTCTCACCGAATCCACTGATTCTTCCAGGTTCAGATATCCTCTTGCCTGAGCTTTGAGATTGGGATCATTGATAGCCAGATTTCCTCTGAAGAGGTTCAAACCATAAGTGGCGTCAGTGCTGATGTTGGAATAAGTGTAATTTTTAATTCCGAGTTGGGAAATTTTAGCGTCCAAATCAACAATGGCATTTTTTGCCGAATTGCCTTTGAAGTTTACAGTTCCGTCCAAGCTTAATTTTTGAAGCAATTCCCGGTTTTCTGCCATGATTCCCATGTCCAGATTATTGACCCGAACGCGCGAAACAATGGAAGGAATGCCGTTGACCATGTCAAAGTTTACCCGACCATCCAGATCTCCGATACTTGTTCTGAATTTCCCGTTGGTGGTAAATCTTGACAAAAGTCCCGTAAAATCAGCGTCCATCCGGATCAGGTTAAACTTGTTGATTTCCTTTTCCAGTTCCGGAGTAAGATAAGGAGCAAGGTCGCGGGCTGAGATGACCGAATTTTTCAGAGACAGGTTGATATACATCTTGTCGATGTCTGGCAATCCATCAAGTTCAAATGCCCCGAATAGTGCTGTTTTTTCTCCCAAGCGGATCAAAAACTCCTCCGATTTCATGTCCGAAATCAACCCTACCACTTCACCGCTGAGGTAGATTTGATCGTCAAATTCCGGAAGCGAAGGTGCAAAAAGCCGAAGGTCCGACAAATCAATCTTAGTCTCCTCCATACGTGCAGTCAACTTCACCTGGTTGATGAAATCCGAAAATCCATCCGGACCGGTCAGGTCAAGCCGGATGTAATTTTTGATGTGGCTTTTGTCAGACTTTAGGTTGAGTTGGTCCAGCTCAATGAAGTCCGGAGAATAGGTCAGGTTGGTTTTAAGTTCCTGGATTTTCAGTCCGGAGGTGCTTTCTATTCCGGTCAGTAATTTAATGTCAATTCCGATTTCTGAGCCTTCCACCCGGAAACTGCTGGCATTTCCAAAAATTTCTTTGAAAATCAACCGGCTGTAATCGAAACCCTCTGTGAGTGGTTCCAGATTGAAATTAACAAGAGAAAACTCCGTTTGTCTAAGCTCGATGGAGCTTATATAGAATTTGGTGGCTGCTGCGGTCGTATCACCTGAACCAAAAAGGTCTGATAATTCACCGATCCAGAGATTGATATTCAGGGTAGAATCTCCGGCATGAGTGAGGAGATTGAGCTTGGCTTTTTCGAGCCGGACAGCATCCAGGGTGGGATCTCCCGGAGGTATAAGTGAAAGCAGGGAAAAATCCACATAAGCCAAATCTGCCCCAATCATCAGGCTGTCTTTGTGATCCCAGACGTTGAGACTTTCCAATTCCACAGCATCCCACCACGTAATCCGGATTTTGCCGATTTCAGTTTTAAATTGGGAATTTTCGTTGAGGTAGCCGGTGACTTTGTCAATCATCCAGTTTTGTACACTGGTGACCTGGAGTGCCAAACCTAATGCAATCAACAAAAGGAGTGAACTGAAAACCACCCATAGTAGCACTCGGAAAGCTTTGTGCAAAAAATCCTTAACTTTCGCGTTCTTTTCCAATGGGTACCTACGATATTTCTATACTAGCAATCGAATCCTCGTGTGACGAGACTTCCGCCTCCATTATAGTAAATGGCAAAGTACTCAATAATATTGTGGCCACACAATCCGTCCACGAAAAATATGGGGGCGTAGTTCCCGAACTGGCTTCCCGTGCACATCAAGAAAACCTCATTCCTGTGATCCAGGAGGCGGTTTTGAGCTCAGGGATCAAAAAAGAAGAGCTTTCGGCAATTGCATTCACCCGGGGTCCTGGATTGATGGGATCCTTGCTGGTAGGAGTGAGTTTTGCCAAGGCCTTTGCCCGGTCTCTTAATATTCCGCTGATCGATGTGAATCACATGCAAGCGCATGTTCTTGCTCATTTTATCGAAGATCCCAAACCTGCTTTCCCTTTCATTTGCCTCACTGTCAGCGGGGGACATACTCAATTGGTTTTGGTCAAAGATCATCTGGAAATGGAAGTGATCGGACAGACTCAGGACGATGCAGTAGGGGAGGCTTTTGACAAAACTGCCAAACTGCTTGGCTTACCCTACCCGGGAGGACCTTTGGTGGATAAGTATGCTAAGGAAGGAAATCCAAAAGCCTTTAAATTTCCAGTAACCAGAATGCCGGGATTGAATTATTCTTTCTCGGGAATCAAAACCGCCGTACTTTACTTCCTTCGGGATAAGCTACAGGAAAACCCGACTTTCATAGACGAAAACTTGGCTGATCTTTGCGCCAGCATCCAGTATACTTTGATCGAAATGCTGCTGATCAAACTGAAGGAAGCTGTGAAGCAATATGGAGTAAAAGAAATCGCTATTGCCGGGGGAGTTTCCGCCAACTCAGGTTTACGTGAGACGTTAGGAGAATTAGCCCGAAGAAAAGGATGGAACCTCTACGTGCCGAAATTCGAATACTGCACTGATAATGCTGCCATGATTGCCATGGCGGCGCATTACAAATACCTCAAGGGAGAATTTGTCGGACTCGACGTGACCCCTTTGGCCAAAATGAAACTCTGAAATGTCCAAGCCAAGCCGCTTCGAAAAGATCATCAATATCAAGAATAAGAAAGCAAACTTTGAGTTTGAATTCATCGATACCTATGTGACCGGGTTGATGCTGAAAGGCACGGAGATTAAGTCCATCCGTGAAAGCAAGGTGTCGCTGACCGAGGCATTTTGTCTGTTTCTGGATGGGGAGCTGTATATCCGTCAAATGCACATCTCTCCTTACACCATGGCGGCGAGCTACAATCATGTGGCTGTGCGTGATCGAAAGCTACTTTTGAAGAAAAAAGAATTGGAAAAGCTCGAAACTAAGTCAGCCGAAAAAGGTCTGGCAATCATTCCGGTTCGTATATTTATCAATGACCGTGGCTTAGCCAAATTGGAAATTGCGCTGGCTCGGGGAAAGAAAATCCACGATAAACGTCAGGACCTGAAGGAAAAAGATGCAAAAAGAGAGCTCCAGCGAATGGCCTTTGATTAATGCATACGGGGTATGTCGTCAGACTATCCTACCAGTTTACCGCCAGCCAACTTTTGATTCAGCGCTGGTCACTCAGTTACTTTTTGGGGAATGTTATCAAATCAATGGCCTGACTTCCGACAGGCAGTGGTTTCGGATATATCATGAAGACACCGGAATGGGCGGCTGGGTGTGGGCCAAGCTCATTAAGGAAATCACGGGAGACGAATACCAGACTTTTCTAAATCAGGATTTTCAGGTTGTTACCAGCCCTATTGCTGCGATCGAATATTTGGGTTCCAGTCTTTATCTACTTCCGGGCAGCCGACTTCACTTTTCGGAGATCGAGCTTTTCAACTGGCAAGATCACATCGGATTTACCGGAACCTACCGCCCGCATGCTGTAAAGGCAAAACGGGAAGAACTGGTAGAAATCGGACTGAGATACCTCAATGCCCCATTTCAGGCGGGCGGAAGAAGTATTTTTGGCTTGGATGAAGCCCAGGGTTTTGCTTTGATTTTCGCAATAGCAGGTTATTCTTGGCTTTCGGGAAAAATTCCCGGGAAAAGTGTCCAGCCCGAGGATGCACTTCCCGGTGATTTGTTTATTTTCAGGGACTTAGAAAAGCAGGAATCTCACTTTGGCCTTTTTTTGGGTGCCGAAAACATCCTCTGGATGGATAATCGGATGAAAGTGTCGGATCTGGATGAGTGGGAGGATTTTTTGAGGAACAATACTGGTAAACAGGTCGTTTTTGACACAAGATTGATAGTGGGATAAATTATGGAAAAGCGGGTTTTGGTACTGAACTTAGATCATTCTCCAGTGGCTGTTGTTGCTGTGCACAAGGCTATTGTGCTTTGTCTTTTGGAAAAAGCCAATATCCTTTCCACTTACGAGTTACTTCAAATCCGCACTGTCAGCCGAAGTTTTGAATATCCGGCTGTCATCCGCCTGACTCATTACAAGCACATTCCATTTCGAGGAGTTTTGCTCAACCGGACCAATTTGTTTAAGCGGGACAATGGAGAGTGCCAATATTGTGGAAGCAAAAGGCATCTGACCATCGATCACATCGTTCCCAAGTCGAAAGGAGGCAAAACCATCTGGACAAATCTGGTGACTGCCTGCAACCGCTGCAATGTGAACAAAGGCGACAAAACTCCCGAACAGGCAGGCTTGATACTACGCTCTGAGCCATTTAAACCCTCGCTTTCTTATTTTTTGGCTGAGTATGCCGAAAGACAGGCGGAGGAATGGCTTCCATTTTTGTCCAGTCGGGTGATGAATTCCTGAATTTCTTCATTATTTGATGATCGACATTCGAAGTTCGGGATTGAAAGATTTAGCTTCGCATTTAGCTGTTAAAAGAGTCTAAAAATTACTCGTGAAATTAGAACGAGAGTAAAAAATCAGAAAAATTTCTCCCGTTCAATGGATGAATTTACTTTTCGGCTCCAAGCAGGATTTGAAGGAAATATCCTTAAAAAAAGGTTTAGCCAATGAGAAAGATAATTGCAGCAATCAATTTGACCATTGATGGATTTTGCGATCATACGGGGATGTTGCCGGACGAAGAACTTCATCTCCATTATCAAAACCTTCTCAATGA
>DATIAI010000097.1:0-4284 GCA_035458065.1 Algoriphagus sp.
CAATTCGGATTGCTTGGAAATGGAATTGAACTGGTTTCAGGAACTTCTGCTGCTCCGTGGGAAAATTACCTTTGAACAGACTTTGGACGAGTCCCAGATTCAACAACTTGTACTGCCCGACTTTAAAGATTCCGATTCCAACTATGCCCGCCTGGTTACCAGACATGCTATGGGTATAGAAGAAAGACTGGTTTTGGTTCTTTCACTCTTACCCCATATCAAACCTCATCTGCTTGACATTCTGTATATCAAAAACCAGACGTATGATACCCCTTTTACCGAGTTCGGAGGCATCAAAGGTGAAAAACACCGTGGCTTTCTTCCTACCGGTGAAACGGCCATATTTCTTCTGGCAGGCTCAAATCTGGAAAAAAGATTCAGCCTCCTAAGACTTTTTGACCCGTCCCACTTCTTTGCCAAAGAGAGGATTCTTTCCCTGGACAGCACCTCAGGCAATGAACCTTTCCTGAGCGGAATAATAAAGATCTCCAAGGAGTATTTAAGCCTTCTCACCACTGGGGAGTCCTTTAAACCTGACTTTGACCTGGATTTTCCTGCAAAGAGAATTACCACCGACCAGGAATGGTCTGATCTGGTCATCAGCGATGAAGTTCACCAAGGGGTTAAGGAAATTCAGAATTGGCTCATCCATGGCCACAGGCTCAAAAAGGATTTCAAATTTGGGCGAAGGATCAAACCGGGATTTCGTGCCCTGTTCACCGGGCCCCCGGGTACGGGGAAAACCCTGACCGCAACGCTCCTGGGAAAGGCATGCAATCTGGATGTCTACCGGATTGATCTTTCTATGGTGGTGTCCAAATACATCGGGGAAACAGAAAAGAATCTGTCCAAAGTTTTTGACCTGGCCGAAAACAAAAACTGGATTCTGTTCTTTGATGAAGCCGATGCATTATTTGGAAAAAGAAGCCAAACCTCCGATTCCCATGACCGCTACGCAAATCAGGAAGTATCCTACCTTCTCCAGCGGATTGAGGATTTTGATGGATTGGTTATCCTTTGCACCAACTATAAAAACAACATCGATGAGGCATTTTTCAGGAGATTTCAACTGGTAATCGATTTCATTCTGCCTGACTACTACCAGCGTCTGAGAATTTGGGAAACCGCCCTGCTGGGAGAATTCGGATACGATAAAGGAGTCAATTTGCAGGAACTTGCCGAAAAACATGAACTGAGTGCCGCAGCAATAGTAAATATTCTCCATTTCTGCCTGCTCAAAACCCTGGAAAGAGGGGAGAAAATAATTACCCAAAAGGATATTTTGCAGGCAATCCGCCTGGAAAGGGTTAAGGAGGGGAAGAGCATCGTCCACTGATTTCCGGATACACGGATAGGGTTGAGTTATTCCCTATTGTCTAGGGTTTAAAAAGGTACTCGACAATGATGTCCTCGTTTTTGCTTTCCTGCTTTTTTTGTAGGCCTTCCACCAAGTTTCTCAAGGCCTGGTTTTCTTCTTCGACCCGACCTTTCTGATCCATCAGTTCAAGGTTGGTTTTTCGGATTTCCATCAGTTCCTTTTCAAGTTGAAGAACCGATTCATCCCTATCCTTCAGTCCCTTTTCAAGCATTGTTTTTTCCAGACTTAGTTGATCTATTGAATTCTGTAAAAAAATTTCTTTTCGTCGAAAGTTTTTTTTCAGGACCAGAAAAATCACAAGAAGGATTATTGATAATGTTAAAAACAATATTGAATACATGACCTGATTTTTTTATTGTATACTATTTAGAATGCTTGGATTTAGCCTGTTGAAGCCCTGTAAATATACTTGTTTGTCTTTTCTATTTTTTCTAATATAAAGACTGTTAAATCATTATCTGAATTCACTTGAACCATTTTTTCGATTTTTTCAATCTATAATTACAACCCCAATGATCGATGTTCTTTTGATCCATGTAAGGGATCTTTTGAATCAATATTTTAAAAACCAATATGGATTCACCGAAAACAAAGTGGTGGTGTCCAACCTCCTGGATAACTCCGGTTCCTCCCCGGTAGAGTTGGAGGACCGGATGGTGGTCTTCCTGTTGTCTCTCGAAGAAGAACCTGCACTCAAAAATAAAACCTCCAGATCATCGGGAACAGCCTCCTCATTTCTTGATAAATCGTCCCCGCTATACTTGCATCTTCAGCTGGTTTTTTGCGCAAATTTTAAGAGCAAAAACTACCTGGAAGGTCTGAATTACCTTTCACAAACCATCAATTTTTTTCACCAAAACCGCAGTCTGAATCCCGGAACGATTCCGGGTTTGTCCAAAAGAGTAGAGAAAATCACTTTTGAACTTTGTACACTTTCTTATGACAACATCAGTCAAATCTGGTCAGCAATAGGGTCGAAAATCCTTCCTTCTGCGGTTTACAAGGTTGGCTTGGTGATTTTCGATGATACCCCGGTTCGAGGTATTATCCCTGCCATTTCTTCCACGGGTTCTGAAACTGTCAATTAATATGGATCAGCAGTTTTTTCATGTGGCGAGTGTAAATTTTTTCCATGAATACAATGGAAATGGGCGTTATGACGGTTTTTTGACAGCCATGTCAACGGAAACCCGTCAGCGCCTGAATAATCTCCGGCTTCTGGTCAAGCCGTTTTTCGGAGGATTTCATTTGGTGTCTTCGGATCCTGAGCTTCTCAGCGACGAACAGGATCCGATATTGATCCGGCTGGTTGCAAAAGACCCTCTTTTCTATAATTTCACAGACCTCGGTCAGGAGTTTCGGCCCAATTCAAAAGTCTTCTATTTTTCTGACCTTAATACGGACCAGAATTCGGGAAGCCTGCATCTGAAGGACTTTGTTACTGTTGCAGACAGTCTTTTGGTTCTTAATCAGGCCCTTCTCAAAGACTTTCTTCCCAGCCTCAACAGTGGTGAGTTTAAGCTTCGGGACCCGGGTAACCCGGCTGTTTTACCCCGGGATTATACCAGGTATTTTCAGGAAAACGGTGAGTCTGTGTTCTTTCTTGAAAACGGGATGGGGACCCGTGGATATTACAAATCAAGTCAGGGCATGGAAAAAGTTCCCTTCGGGGTAGTTTCTCTCCATCCGGATAAACTCTACCGGAGGATTAGAATTTCAGGCAGCATGCTCCCCCTGCAAGTCCGGTTCAAAACACGAAAGACAATTTGGAAATACATTCTCTCAGATAAGGTGTTTGACAAGTTTTCCAACCTGTCGGTCATTGATGCCCAAAACAGGGAGATTTCCTTCAAAGAAGGGGAATTTGAGATCCAACCGGCCTGGAAAGTAAGAAGTTTTGAATCTGAAGTGGAAATACCTTTTAATGCTGATTTTAATCCCCGGTTTCAACTGGTGGAAAAATCCAAAGATGAAAATCAGGCCGGGAAGGTAATCTATAAACAATTGCCAAAGGCAAGCCCTGAGCAACTTCATCCGCTACCCACAAACAAGGAAGTATTATACTCTCATATTTTTATTTAAACTATTTCTCACTTTAACAAACGTACAATTATGGCACAAAACCTCATGACACCCGGTGTTTACATTGAAGAAAAAAATGCATTCCCGGGTTCCGTTGTTGAAGTCGCTACCGCTATCCCGGCTTTTATAGGGTACACGGAAAAGGCTTCGAAAAATGGGAAATCCTTGATTAACAAGCCCACAAGGATTACCTCGTTTGCAGATTATATGGAGCTTTTCGGCGGAGCTTTTAACCCCAAGTTTTTGCTCACGGATGCCCAAAACGGGGACAGAAATCTCGTGACGATAGGCGGGACCGAAAAGTCCATCAAATACAGGGACAATAACCTGGTATACCTTTTCAACAGCATCCGCCTGTTCTTTACCAACGGTGGCGGAACCTGCTACATCGTTTCTGTAGGTACCTATGCCGGTAAAGACGGGATCGAAATCAAAAAGGACGACCTTCTGGGTACAGGCAAGGATGCCAATGACAAGCCTGTAGAAGGCGGACTCCTCAAGCTGGTCAAAGAACTTGAACCGACTATGGTGGTCATTCCGGATGCGGTAGCCCTTGGTGCCGAATCTTATGAGGTGTATAAGCAAATGCTTGCGCATTGCGCCAAAATGCAGAACCGAATTGCCATTCTGGATGTGTTCGACGGATTCAACAGCAGAGAAGACGGTGAACAGGATAATGTTACGTTTTTCCGTGAGAAAATAGGCACCGAATACTTAAGCTATGCGGCAGCTTACTATCCATGGCTGGAAACCAACGTAGTGCAAAAAGGTGAAATCACCTTTAAGAATTTTGATGAATCAGTTTCACTTCAGGATATCCTTCC
>DATIAI010000098.1:0-5053 GCA_035458065.1 Algoriphagus sp.
CACACCAAAGACAGCATGTTTCATCTACAGATGGATGTTTTTAATCTGGGGTATTTGGATCAATCCATCTTAATTGAGGGCTTGAGTTTCAAACCCAACATCACCAATGCAGAGGTTCAGAAAAATTACAGGTTTCAACAGGCAAATTTCTCGGGAACAGTTGGCTCTCTTGCGATGCTCGGGGTGAATTTCGATTCTCTGATCCAAGAGGACAAGATATTTATAGAGGAAGTAATACTCGACAGTCTCTCAGCGGCAATTTATAAAGACAATACCAAACCCAAGGACCTGAATCGTTTTCCGGAATACTTGGGACAAACCATTGCCAAGATTGAAAGTCCACTTAGGATAAAATCAGTAAAAGTAAACCATGTCAATCTGACAAATGAGGAGCGGAAGCCCGACGGAACCACAGCCAAAGTGCATATTTCCAACGGAACGGCAGAGATAAAAAACATCACCAACCTAGCCCCAAATGAAGCGCTCACCCTTCAAGCGACGGCATATCTGTCAGGTAAAGTTGAAACTAGGCTGAATTTGAGTTTTAGTTATCTAAAGCCCCAATTTTCCTTCGAGGGACGCTTGTCTCCGTTTGATTTAACCCATCTGAATCCCATCATCAAGGCCTATACACCTGCAGAAATCAAGAATGGAACGGCTGATGAAATCGCTTTTAGCGGGCTAGCTTCGGGACGGGAAGCTTCAGGAACCATGAAATTTCTCTACCATGACCTCCAAATTGACTTGCAACTCCATGATCAGGCAAAGTGGAAAAGTTCCATCGTGACTTTTGGTGCGAATACTGCCCTGATCTCCCGAAATCCCATCTCGGAAACTGCTCCTGAACGAACAGTTCATTTTGCTGCAGAAAGAGACATGAACAAAGGGTTCATCAATCTGATCATAAAATCGGTTTTGAATGGAATGAAGGAGACCATGATAATGTCCAAAGAAAACCGCCGGGAATTTAACCAGCTGAAAAAAGAAACCAGAAAAGAAGCCAAAAGGGAGGCTAAAAGGGAAAAGAACAATAACTGAAGGAAAATCCGCAATTTAACCCGAATGAGAATTTAGGGTTTTGAATGTTTCGGATATTCGTCCACTGACCACCGACGAAAGTCAACAGCAGCCATAGGACCCTAGCGTCTGAATTTTGTCCGGAATCATCGCTTTATCTGTACAATTTCAGAATTCCGTAGACGCATGATAATTAAGCTGAGCTCAGCTTATCTCTATGAAAAAAATAAAATGCTCCATTCTATCGATTGCGGAGAGTTTTAAGCCCATTTTCTGATTTTATTTAAAACTCAGAATCGAGGATATTTTCCAGAATATTATTCTGTCCGGCCTTTTTTCACTACCTTTCAACCGAAATGAAATTCCTTTGCCTGGTTCATATCCACACTGACTTTTTAAACTGATCTAATTCGGAAAGGATTGTCTTACTTAGACCTGATTTCAATTCAATTACCAATTTTCAAACCATTACCTTTCATTCACCAATGAAGAAGTGTCCCAGCTTAAGAGATCATGGTCAGTCATTGACCGGTAAACCTTGCGGGAAAATTGTGACTTCCGGGCTGAATGAAAAGTATGGAGTTGGATTTGCCTAGCGCCTTGTGTTGCCCCAACCCGAAAATCCGGAAGGGGAGTTTAATTCTTGAATAAGTATAATAAATCAAAAACAGAAAGAAGATGATCGATAGTGCCGTGAATGAAGAAGTTCAAGAACAAAACCTGGGCAACACAGAAGGATTGAAAGTCCTGATTACCTCGGACCTGCCTCAAGATGAATTGGTTTCCAAGCTGGCAAATCTTGAAGTGGACGTGCAGTGGCAAAAAATCGCTGAACCCCTTTCTGGACTGGAAGACACTTTTACTTTTCGGCATTTAAAACCGGTTTTTGAGTATGCTGAAAAAAACGGCATTGACTTAGTCATCGCGGTGGATTCTACTTACGACAAGTTTACATTGGGAGTAAGAAAAACACTCGAAGGAAATTTTATCCTACTGAATATCCATCATACTTCCCTGATTTTAGCCAAGCTTCTGTTGGAAAATCACGGCTCTCTGAGCTGCAAGAAGTCAATTTTCATTACTGATTTGCTGGATAAGCTTTTCTTAAAATTCCAGGCCCCTATCACCACGATTGCCAACCTTCCTACACCTCTGAAGGATCAGGAATCATTTCTGCTTTCTGAACCAGACGAGACTTTGTTTTTCTCCGAAAATCAGGAAATCATTCTGAAAGGTCAAAACGACAGTTTGGGTTATTTGCTTTCCAGAATTACCATGCTGGCCAAAAAGGCCAAAACTGAAAATAAGACTCTTTTTGACAGTTTGATAGGCATTTACAATGACTTTGGATTTCAGCGGGAGAAAAATCTGGCAGTTTCCATTGAGGAACCTTCACAAAAGGTGTTTTTCAAAAAGATCATTGCCCGACTGAAGAAGAAACCCCCATTGACTCTTGGCATGACTGAAATCATCAGCATTGAAGATCTCAGCAACGGCACTTTGAAAAATCTCCTCAGCGGAAGAATCGTCCCTTCACAGTCCCCTTCGGCTAACGCCCTACAGATCCAATTGGGAAATAATTCCCGATTTCTGATTTACCCGACCGAACAAAAGATCAATTTCTTCTTCACCAGTCAGGGCAAACTGATCAAAAAGGATGATTTCACGACCCTCAACCAGCAGTTTGATCAGCGTGTGGTAAAGTTGCTTTCCGAGATCAACCGACTTGGGCTGGAGAATTGATCCTTTTTCAGTGGTCAGAGATCTGTGGTCAGTAAAAGGTGAGTTGTAAGTTGTGAGCAGTAAGATACTGGGCAGTTTGCGGTAGACTGTGAACAGTGATCAGTAAGTTGCGAGGGTTAAAACAATAAAAAGCCGGCGAAAATCTATTTGGAAACCGCATCTTTTTTGGCATCTGCGAGGATAGTTTTGGCTTCTTCCACAAATTTGGAAAGCCATTCCTCATTGAATGAATTGGAAGTCACTCTTGCATAAAATGAATCCCGGATTACTCTCCAGTATTTTGTGGCGACCTCCTGTGAAACTCCAATGAATTTCATCCAAATAGGAATGACTACATTTTCAATCATTTGGTTGACCTCACTGTAAGTTTCCAGAAAAAGCTTCAAGTCCCTGTTTTTGACTAAGTGTGTTTGAAACATAATTGTTTGTTTTTGCTCAATCATCAGATTAAGAAACCCCTGATTTAGGGCTTTTAGCTTAACCAGTTTGGCAACCATAGCTTCCTCTTTTGCGAGATGCATTTTCATCAGTTTCTCCAAAAAGGTGTCTTTGTCACCAAAAAAATGATAGAAGCCTGATTTGTTCTTTCCGAGAATCCGGGAAAGACGCTCCACCTGAAGACCTTCATGTCCTTCCTCGGAAAACAATTCGTAACCCAAATCCAACCAGTTTTTGGAACTATCAGTTTTTGACTCCATTTTTCAAACCTTTATTGATGGGATATTTTATCAAAGACTAAAAATAATTTTATTATCCGACACTTAGACTGCAATGCTTAAATAGTTGTTAGTGAATGGAATAAATAGAAAGGCTTGGATTGCTTGCCTCGTTTAATCTACAGGATTTGGAAATCTTGGCAGATTTTTTTGACTGAGACAAGCAAGCAATGGTTCCAGAATCAGAGTATCGCGAATTGGATCCTGGTCTGGAAAAACTGAGTTGCCCCTTTCAAACTGAATCTATCCAAAACGCCATATCCATAGGCTACTTCCAGTCTCAGGTATCTGGTCATATACCAATTGATCATTGGTGTGATGCGCCAAAAAGATCCTCCACGGAGTTGTCCTCCATTGAGGTCGAGATTTGAAACCCGAAAAATGCCTTCCACTTCTCCCCATCCGCCCTGGAAGATGGATTTTTTCACCGGAACAAAGGAATAAACCCCGCTGACTGTAGTGAAGGGTCTGCTTGCACCGGTGAAAATATAACTCACGACAGCATCTCCGCCGTGGAAAAGTGCCTTTCCTCCTTCGGTCATGTCAAACTTGTGCCAATGGTATTCTGAGCCCAACATCAATTTTCCTTTGGTGTAGTAAATCTCCCATCCCACGTGATTGGAATACTTGCTTTGGAAAACATCCGTATCGATAAAAAAGGGAGCAGGATTGGCTTCTGGGCGAGATCTCATTCTCATTTTCCCTTCATGGATCCGTCCAAAGCGATAGCTGACACCCAGGTGAAGTTGTTTTTTCTCCTTGGGGAAATAAATCGGGAGCCATCCCAGTCTTCCGGCAGTTTGCCAGTTGTAGGTAGAAAAAGACTGATTTTTTGAGAAAAAATTGTCGTAAATCCCCACATTCCAAAGGATATTATGCTTTGGCCAAAAGCCGATCCACTTGACTCCATCTGCTAAAATCGGGATGACATCCAGACCCATCTGCCGCTCCAAAGTCCAACCTGCATAGCCATTCATGACTTTGTTGAGCGAGTAGCCTTCCTTTGTCCTACCGACAAAAATATGGCCTGAAATCTCCGGAACGGTGATAGTTAGCCCAGTTTCCCGTACCAGCCATTCACGGTTGGCACCATCGTACATGAAACCTGCTTTCCAGGAAATCACCCTTTTGGTCGTCAATTGCCCGCTGGCAAAAATCCGAAAATCCCTGACTTTAAACTGATTTTCGAGTACAACTCCAGCCGAATCCATCTGTTGCTTGGCTTCCTGATCCTGTGAAAAACCGGCATATTCGTAGAGGAATCCGACACCGATTCTGAAACTGCTCCAGCGACCGGTGAAAATGTTAATGTTTTTGGGGAATTTCTTTTTCTCCAAAGAATCGATCGGCTCCAAAACTTCCCCCATCGTACCATCCGGAATGGCAACTCTGGTCGTATCCTGGGAATAGGCATAATCAGAATAAAAAAAGACCGCCAGGATCAACCCTAATGTTAATCCCAACGATCTGAAAATTTCTACTACCCAATTCCAAAAATTCAAATTCATTGCGCTAAAAAGTTGAGGAGAAGTATCAATTTCCGATAAATAGAATATTGATTAATCAATTAGAAGATC
>DATIAI010000099.1:0-4401 GCA_035458065.1 Algoriphagus sp.
GATTTTGTGGTTGAAAAGTCCCACCTGCATTCCGACTTCATAAGAAGTGACAAATTCAGGCTGGATATTTTGGTTTGGATTCGTCAAACTCGGAAGGAATCCAATGGAGTTTCCAAAAGGAAAACCATTTGCCTGGCTGTAGGCATTGTTAAGCTGATACGGGGCAAGGGTTACGTTTCCGGTTTTGTTCCAAGAAGAATAAAGCTTTGCAAAAGAAACCTGACGTATTTGACGAATCGCAGGAATCGCCTCTGTCAAAATGAAAGATGCGCTTACTCCGGGATAGAAATAGGATCTATTTTCCTTGGACAAAACTGAGGTCCACTCATTTCTACCAGTCAAAGTCAGGAACAGCCAATCCTTATATCCAGAAGACAATTCTCCATAAACAGCCATGGATCTTTGTTCCGTTATCGTGGTTCCGCCTGCGAGTTCACCCGTTCGGCTGCTTTGGTTTATGATGTCGGTGTAAATCAAGTTGCTGGCAGATACGTTGCTCTGTTTTTTGTCATCAATCCGGATATTCTGGCCCAAAAGAAGGCGGTTGTTCCACTTTCCGATGTTCTTTTTGAAATTCAGGATCAGATCACTGTTGATTCTTCTGTAGAAAACAGAACCGTCATTTACAGATCCCGGCGTATTTCTGGTTCCGGGAGCTTCGTATTTGTTGGTGTAATCACGGAATTGCTCTGAAATATTGTAGACACCGGCACGATAGAGCACATCAAACCAGGGAGCAACCTGATAGTTCAATTCGATTTTCCCGTTGAAAATCTGCTCTTGGCTCTGGTTTCTGATGTTGTCAATCAGGAAATACGGATTTCTCAACCATGAACCGTTTGGTATGAAATAGTTTTTTGGATTGCCCGGAGAATTTGGGTTTTCCCAGTCCTTCACCATGTCATATGGGAAGTTGGCCGGATAGCGATAAGCTGAAATCCAGGGTCCGTCTGGGGTGATGTCCTTGTTGTTCGAAATATAATTCAGGGTATAGGAAGTGGTCAGTTTTCCGAATTTTCTGGAACCGTTGAATCTCAAGTTGAAACGCTTGTTGACATCATCGGGAATGATTCCTTCCTGATCCACATATTGGGCGGAAAGAAAATAAGTGGAGACTTCATCTCCTGCGGAAAAAGAAATGTCATTTTGAAGGTTAACTCCAGTTTGGAACAGGTTCAGTCTGTTGTCAGAGCTTGGAGCCGAATACTCCACCATCGGCTGAGTACCATCAGGCAATGGCAATCCGAACGGCTTCATGCTTCCGTCAAAAGCAGGTCCCCAAGATTCGTAAGTTGTCGGGCTGTAAATGCCGTTATTACCCTGCCCATAAATGGTTTGAGCTTCCGGTAGGAGGTAAGGTTTCGAAAATGTCGTGGTGTTGCTGATGCTGACCTCTCCCCGGCCTGTTTTTCCGGATTTGGTTGTGATCATGATTGCACCGTTTACACCTTCCGAACCGTATAGTGCAGCGGCGTTTGCACCTTTTAGCACGGTGATACTTTCTATGTCATTGGGATTGAGTCTGTTGATGTTTGGCATTGGATTGCCATCCACCACATAGATAGGTTCATTGGGATTTCTACCGTCGATTCCGGTAGTTCTTTGCAAGCTTCGGTTGCCTCGGAGTACAATCTGAGTAGCTGGATCAACTTTACTGTCATACATGTTGATTCTCAGGCCGGCAACCTTGCTGTTCAAACCAAAAATCGGATTGACAGTCTTGCCTTCATTGAGTTTTTCTGAGGAAATCAAGGTGGCTGAGGAGCCTATTTCCTTGGCTGATCTGGGAATCCCCAAAGCTCCGGTTATTTCGACCTCGGTGAGGTTGGTGAAATCTTCTTTCAATAAGATTTCAACCAAGGATTCATCCGCTGGTGCTATGAAAGACTGGGTGGTGAAACCTAAAAACCGGACTTCTAGGGTGTCACCCGCATTTGCGTACATCCTAAATTTCCCTTCTCCATCAGAAACAGATGTGGCTGGGCTGTTTTTTACCTGGATCGTTGCCCCAGGCAAAGCCGCCCTTTTGTAATCATCCTTGACCAGTCCATTCACATGGATTCTTTGGGCAAAAGCACCCTCAAAAAGGATTAAGAAAAACAGTAGGGATAGTATTTTTTTCATGTTTTGCGAGTAATTCTTATTTAGACTTATTCTAAAAAGCTTAGATTTGTGGCGCAAAAGTAAATCCTCAGGTGATATAGACAAGTGCCGATTCCCGGAAAAAATGACGCAAAAAGGAATTTTTGAAATCGACCCAAAAATTGATGAAGCTTAAATCAGAATTGATTGAATTGATGGACCAAGCCAAAAGCTTGCTTGAGTCAGACTTACAAAATCCTCCCTCAATCCCTGAATTGGCACATTTAGTCGGTATGAACGAAACCTACCTGAAGATTCATTTCAAGGCTGCTTTTGAAATGACCATTTATGGTTTTGTGAAGAATCAAAGAATTTTAAGAGCAAAGCAACTCCTCAGTGAGAGGGAACTGAACGTTGCCGAGATCGCCCGTGAGGTGGGATATAAACACCCGACTCATTTCACCGCAGCTTTCAAAAAGGTCACAGGGATTTCTCCTAAAGATTTTGTCCGCGATGTGCTGGATGAATCAACTTGATTCTTTGCAAGCATTCCGTTTGACTCTTTATTCACCAATGATTACTTGGTTTTAATACCGAACAATTATTTTTTAGATCGATTCTAAATAATTAAAAACTCTTCTTTAGATTTGTTCCAGATAAAAATAAGCACTGTATGTGGAAGCCAATCCGGAAGTTTCTTAACGACATTCACCTCTATGCAGGACTGATCAGTGGTTTGATCGTAATCGCAGTTTGTCTCAGCGGAACCATCTATGTATACAATACTGAAATCCGTGAATTCTCTGATTCTGAGCGATACTTTGTCGAAGTCGAGGGATCCAAGAAGTCACTTGATGAGTTAAGAACAGGTGTTGAAAAAGAACTTTCGGCAGAAATAGTTGGAGCAAATATTTATCAGGGAGAAAATCGAACCGTTCAGTTTCAGGTAAAAAAAGAAGGTGAAGAACGCCCCGTCACCTATTTTGTCAATCCCTATTCCGGAGAAATCCTGGCGAACAATGCTGAAAAAACCTCCACAGAGGAGTTCATGGGCTACATGTTTTCGCTTCACCGCTGGCTGTTGCTTGACAAAATCGAAGAACCGATTCTGGAATCTATGAGCAACATGGAATTGGGCAGGTTTATCAATGGAGTCGCCACTTTACTGTTTTTGTTGGGAGTGATCACTGGAATGTTTATCTGGTTTCCTCAGAAAGTCAAAAACTGGAAGCAAGGTCTGAAAATCAAATGGTCCGGCAACTGGAAGCGCGTTAACCATGACCTGCACAATACTTTAGCATTTTATTCTTTGATATTTCTTTTCATCATGGCTGTGACGGGCCCTTTCTGGTCTTACCAATGGTACAAGACCGGCTGGCAAAAGACCTGGGATATTTATCAGGCTCAACCTTACGGAAATCAAGGTAGTCCCGGTGGTAATCAAAGAGGTGGAGGCGACAAATCCGACAAATCTGCGGATGAAGTGCCTGCCGAGAAAGTTTTTATTTCCTTTGACCAAGCTGTAGCCGCCAGTAATTTGGCTCTTCCTTATGAAGGAAATCTTCGGGTTTCTTTACCAAATAAGCCAGACGGTGACATTTCTGTAAGTAAGTCTCGGACGGGATTTTTTGCCAAAGCAGGAGCGGATCAGTTGACTTTGAATACTGTAAATCTTGAGGTGAAAGAAGCAAAATTGTTTTCTGACCTTTCTGGGCGACAGCAAATCGGTCGCTCTGTCAAATCCCTTCATACCGGAGAAATCTTCGGACAATTCACCAAGTTTCTTTGGTTTTTGGCCTGTCTGGTTGCCACCTCACTTCCGATCACAGGTACGCTGATCTGGTGGAACAAACACAAAAAGAAAAAATCACATCGATCCAAGCAGTCCAAAAAGCCAGAAGTCGAAATGGCTTAATTTTTATCAAAGCGGGTGATTTTCACCCGCTTTTTTTTTGCAAAGACTCGTGCGTATTAAACCGCAAAGTTCACGAAGGAACACAAAGGATTTTTCCAGCCTACCGAATCAGTGGAGAACGTCAGCAGACCTACTTTTCCTCAGGCTGGCAAGTGCTTATCAAAATGCAATATTAGACTGCTATGATTTTTTTTCACCGCGGAGAATCACTGGGAAATAGGTGGCTCATAATCAAAAGTTTTTCTAGAACCGCAATCTCAATTACCCCGCCATGTCTTTTTGAGGGCACAGAGAGTGAAAGATTCGCTTTTTCGGGAATGTCTTTAGAATCTTTCAGTTTGCTGAAAAAATCTTTTAGCGCCTAAATTTCCTTTTGTTTCCTCTGCTGTCCAAAACAAAAAGCT
>DATIAI010000100.1:0-7095 GCA_035458065.1 Algoriphagus sp.
CGCCTTTGTCCCGATCTATTATAAGCTGAAAGTCTATACCGCCTATGAGTTTTTGGAAAATCGCTTTGATTTGAAAACCAGAACGTTAACTGCACTTCTTTTTATTGTTCAGCGAGGTCTTGCAGCCGGAATCACCATTTATGCCCCAGCTATTATCTTGTCCACTTTATTAGGTTGGAACTTGACCTGGACCAATATTTTCATTGGGGTTTTAGTGATTATCTACACTGTATCCGGAGGAACAGAGGCTGTTTCCATCACTCAAAAGCAGCAAATGGCGGTGATGATGGGAGGGATGATTTTGGCAGGGATCATTGTGATCCAGATGCTACCAATCTCTTTTCAGGAAGCGCTTCATGTTGCTGGAAAAATGGAAAAACTCAATGTCGTAAGCTTTGAATTTGATTTTGCTGACCGATACAATGTCTGGTCAGGAATGACTGCTGCAGTATTCCTCTTTTTGAGTTATTTTGGATCGGATCAAAGCCAAGTCCAACGCTACCTTTCAGGCCAGACACTGACTCAGAGTAGGATGGGCTTGATCATGAATGGTTTTCTGAAAATCCCGATGCAGTTTGTCATTCTCTTTATCGGAGTGATGGTTTTCGTTTTTTATCAATTCATCCAGCCTCCGGTAATTTTTAATCAGGTGCAAACTGAGAAGCTACTAGAAAGTGAATATTCTCAGGAATATAAAGGCATAGAAGAAAAATATAAGACAAGCTTTGAATCCGGTAAACTTGCCTATCAGGAAATGTTGACGGCTATCGATGCAGGAGAGGAGGAAAAAGCAGAATTGGTAAAAAGTCAGATTAAAGAAATCAAAGCTGATCAGGGAGTTATTCGCGACGAAGCGAAAGCGCTGATTCTTAAAAATGATCCGGCAGCAGAAACCAGAGACACAGATTACATTTTTATGCGGTTTGTGATGGATTACCTTCCGAAAGGTGTTGTGGGATTGTTGTTTGCCGTGATTTTCTGCGCGGCTATGTCTTCATCTTCATCAGAGCTTAATGCCTTGGGTTCCACCAGCACGATCGATTTGTATAAAAGGTCCATTAATAAAGAAGGTAGTGACGATCACTACGTCAAATCCTCCAAATTTTTTACCGCGTTTTGGGGACTTGGAGCCATTCTTTTCGCGACTTATGCCTCACTTTTCGAGAACCTGATCCAAGCTGTTAACCTCCTTGGATCGCTCTTTTACGGAACGATCTTGGGGATTTTCATCGTCGGGTTTTTTATGAAATTCATTAAAGGCAGAGCTGTTTTTATTGCTGCTTTGCTTTCTCAGGCTTTGATTTTGCTGATCCATTTTAGAAACGGAACTGGAATTCTTGGCTTCCATTGGGACATCGGATTCCTTTGGTACAATGCTGTTGGGTGCATTGCTGTGATGCTTTTTGGAGCGATTTTACAGCCAATGGTTGGGAAGAAAAACTAGAAAACCGGAAAAATAGAGTACAAAAAAACCTCAAGTGATGATTCCTGAGGTTTTTTTGTAGGAGCTTTTACTTTACTTGATTGACTTGATCAGTCGCTCATTCAATGCAACGTAATCTGGGTTCTTCTCAGCTTCTGCCATTGCTTTTGATTTGGTGGCTGAGTCGAGCGCTTCTGTTTTCATTCCCAAGGCCAACTCTATTTTCGCCTTCACATGCATGGTCCAGTATTTAGGATCTTTATCAGTCGCCGTTTTAATCCAGGAGTAGGCCTGATTTAGATCTTTTGAAGTGGTGAAGTAATAGTTGGCTGCTTGGAAAAGTAGATTCGGGTCAGTGGATTGGGCATCAATTACCTGTTTTTGAATATCCGCCATCACGATTGAATCCACCTCAGTTTCAATCTTGAAATCAACCCTGGAATTTTCCCACTTCATCGACACGACTGCGCTGTTATCAGTCAGGTTGTTAAAGCTGATTTCAAAGGATTCGTATTTTTTACTGGTTTTGCTGGCTTCCACTTCGAATCTCATCAGATCATCGGCCTGATTGTATCCCATTGCACCCCAAAGTTTGGTGTTTTTGCTGAGGATCAGTGTCCATGCAGATTTGCCTGGAATGGAATAAAGGGCATAGGTTCCGGCAGGCACTTTCTGGCCGGCGATGGTTGCTTCTCCTGAGAATGTAAGCAAGGTCGGGGAATTTGCACCGGTTCGCCAGATTTCACCGTAAGGAACTAATTCTCCGAAAATTTTACGGCCCTTGGTGCTAGGTCTACTGTAGTCCACAGTGACAACTGAGAGCCCAACTTGTTGGGAAATTTTTGAGCTGGGACTTGCCTGAGGCATTTGGATTTGCTGGGCAAAACTGACAAAACTTGCAAAAAGCAAGGTCAGGAAAGCGAAGGTAAATTTGTTGGTCATTTTTTTAACTAGATTTAGTGTTTCAGTCAATCGAAAAATTCGTTTTAAGGTTCAAATTCCTCAGCAATTTCAAAGTTTTCTTTTTTCTTTTTAACAAAACTCATGCGCTTTTTTGATCAATGGGCTTTGAGAGGCATTTGAACTTGGTAATTTTATCCTGCAACTCAAATACACCTAAAATGAGCTTAGCTATTATTAGCCCAGGCCGAAATCCGAAAGTCTGGATTGATGCCCTTACTTTTCATCAACCTGATATCGATATTCAGGTTTATCCCGATATCGAGAGGCCAGAGGATGTTGAAATGGCTCTGCTTTGGCAGCATCCTCCCGGATTTTTAGCCACGCTTCCCAATCTGAAATTGATCAGTTCCCTGGGGGCTGGTGTTGATCATATTTTGAGTGACCCTGCTGTTCCTGAATCATTGCCCATCGTTAGGATTGTGGATGAAAAGCTGACTTGGTCTATGACCAATTATGTGGTTATGGGGGTGTTGAACTTTCATCGGCAAATCACCCGGTACCAAAACGACCAAAAACGCAAAGTGTGGGATATGAGCCATCCTGAGATTTCGGTTAAAATCGGAGTAATGGGTGTGGGAGCTTTGGGCGGCGATGTGCTGGACAAATTGAACTACATGGGATTTCCTGTTTTCGGTTTTGGCTTTACGGAAAAAAAGGACTTTCCTTATCCCTATTTCCCCAAAGACAAACTCCAGGATTTTCTCAATGAAATCAATGTCTTGGTTTGTCTGCTTCCCTTAACTCCAGATACTGAAAATATTTTAAATCTTGAGCTGTTTCAAAAATGTAAACCGGGTACTTTCTTGATCAATGTAGCTCGGGGAAGGCATTTGGTTGAAGAAGATTTGATTCCTGCCCTGGACAAAGGCTATCTATCCGGAGCCCTTTTGGATGTCTATCGAAAGGAGCCTTTGCCACAAAGCCACCCATTTTGGGAAGAAAATAGGATTCAACTTACCCCGCATATTGCAAGTGTTACCAATCCGCAAGCTGCAGCTCCACAGATTATTGATAACTTCAGGAGGCTGAAATCTGATCAGCCACTTTTGAATATCGTAAACCGCAAGAAAGGTTATTAATTTTTACATATGGAAACAATTTTTAAGATTCTCTGCCCGACAGATTTTTCAGAATGCTCTCTGAACGCCATTGAATATGCCACCCGATTGGGGGAGAAATTCAAGGCTCATTTGGTCCTTTTTCATGTGCTGAACAGAGAGGATTATCAGAAGCTTTCACCAATGGATCATGAAGGGAAATACCAGAAAGAGTTTGTGAAAGAAAAGCTGATTAACCTACAGAAAACAGTGCTTGAAGAAGGACTACTCAATGGTTTGAGAAGTTGTGAAATTGCTGTCCGGGAAGGGAAAATTGTAAATGTGACCTTGGATTATGCCACAGAAATAAATGCAAATCTAATTGTAGCGGGGACGGAGGGGATGAATGACCTTCGGGCCCATATCATCGGCAGCCGGGCCAGTCGTATGGTGGAGCAGGCTGACCGGGATGTCTTGATTGTTCCCAGAAAAGTTTTTTTTAAGCCTCCCCGGAAGTTTGTCTATGCTTCTGACTACTTGGAAGAGGATAAACTGGCTATTCAAAAAGTGGTAGAAATGGCTGAATTTTTTGACTCTGAGATTGATTTGGTTCATGTTTCCTCCAGTCAAAAAGCCATTGACAAATCTCTTCACATAGCCATGGTGGATGAAATCAAGCCTTTTGTCCGATACGAAAAAATCAACTACGTCCTCAAATCCTATCGCGACGATTTAGCCTTAGGTTTGGAAAATTACCTTCAAGTGGCCAAAGGAGATATGCTGGTCACCTTGAGTAAGAAGAAGTCCTTTTTCGATCAGATTTTCTCCAAGAATCTTTCCAAGAAAATGTCTTATTTCCTGAATAAGCCGCTTTGGGTGATTAAGGGTTTTTAGGCTTTTTACCGGAAAACAGGCCCATCAAAAATTTCCCAAATTCCTTTCTGGTTTTGGAATCACCAATCAATGATTTGAGCGTATTCCAGAAATGGCCAGAAGTCATCGTTTTGGGTTCTTCTTCAAAAATTTGATTAGGCTGAGGTGTTTCCGGAGATTTCTTGTTCCCAATAGGAGGTAGGTCGTTTTGAGTTTGCTGGGGTTTATAGCCAATCAAATCATCCGACTTTTCAAAACTCTTTTTGGACCTTTCCTTAAAGCCAAGTTTTTCCTCTACCAATCCTTTATTATTATAAGCCACTGCATCTTCAGGATCCAGTTCGATGGCTTTCTCATAGTCCTCAATTGCACCCTGAAGGTCGCCGATTCGGTCTTTGAAAAATGCACGGCTGCTGTATCTGTAAGGGTTTTTGGGATCCAGATTTGCAGCGCGGTCCAGTTCGCCAAGGGCTTCTTCATTTCTACCCATCAGATGGAGCACCACCCCGCGGTCGCTGATGTAATCGGTGTTGTATGGATCCAATGAAAGCAAAAAATCGAAATCCTCCAGAGCTGCATCACCTTTTCCCATTCGGGTTAAAATTCTGCCTCGGTATAGGTGAAGTTCCGTTTGACCCTGATGGATTGAAATCAATTCATCAAAGCAGACTAAAGCTTCTTCAAACTTTCCTTCTTTATACAGCGACATTCCCTTTTCGAAACTCATTTTCCTTTTTTTACAAGTGATACAAAATTAACCCAGGAATAGTTTACCAAAGAATATTTTCCTTGTTTTTGCTCCCATTTCCTTCTGGCTGTTATCTTTAAACCGTCTAGTTTTTCCAATCCATGCCCCATTCTCCCGAAGCTGTTCTTAAAGACCTGAAAGCGAAAAAGTTTGCTCCGATTTATTTTTTGGAAGGGGATGAACCCTATTTCATCGATTTGATTTCCGATTACATTGAGAAAAATGCCATCGCTGAGCATGAGAAGAGTTTCAATCAATTGGTGATGTATGGAAAGGATTCCCAAGTCAATGTGATTCTCAGCAATGCAAGAAAATTCCCAATGATGGCAGATCGTCAGGTCGTGATCGTGAAGGAGGCTCAGAGTATACCGGATTGGGGAAAAGAGGATGCACAAAAGCTTCTCATAAGTTACTTAAATAACCCGTTGCCAAGTACTATTCTGGTTTTTGCCTATAAGCATAAAAAGCTGGACGGTAGAGGCTCTTTGAAAAAAGAACTCGATAAAAAGACGGTTTATGTCAATGCTGAGAAAGTCAAAGACTGGTTGCTCAATGGATGGGTAGAGTCCTATTTCAAAGATCTGGGGCATCAAATTGAACCCAAGGCTGCTCAGCTTTTGGCCGATTCGATTGGAAATAATCTGGAGGTCATTACAAATGAAGTTGGGAAAATGCTGATCAATTTTCCTGAACCAACCAAATTCACAGCCGAACACATCTCGAAATACATCGGGATCAACAAAGAGTACAACAACTTTGAGCTGACCAAAGCAATCGGATACAAGGATGTGATGAAAGCCAATCAGATCATTCATTATTTCATTCAAAATCCAAAAGCTCACCCGGTTATCCCCATTTTTTCATTGTTGTATAATTATTTCAGCAAAATAGCTCTCATTCACCGGGCAGGTCCAATGCCGGACAATCAGTTGGCAGGTGCAATAGGAGTCAATCCTTATGGCTTGAAAGAATACTTGGCCGCCTCCAAAAACTACAAATTGGGCAAGGTAATTGATGTGTTCGCATACATCAAAGAGGCAGACCTTCGTTTCAAAGGAGTGGACTCCGGAAGCATGGACGAAGGTGAAATCCTCCGCGAACTGGTGTATAAGATTTTACACTGATTACCCAAAAGCCAAACTATGAAATCGAGCATGCTGTGTGGGACAGGATGTGGTGATAACGCAAGATGCGAGATTCCATGTGGCCATTTTAAACCAATTATTATCTCACATGAAACACTACCTGGTGCTGCTTGCGGGCCTGGGAATGAGTGTGGACGCTTTTTCACAATCCACACTTTATCAGACCAGCACCCAGCAAGCTCTGGATTATCATTTGGAGCTTTTCGACAAACAGCTCTTTTCGACCTCGCTCTACGACAACAGTCGTCTGCTGGATCAGCCACTCAGCGGGGAACAGCAAAAATCAGCTGAACTTCACCGCGCTATGTCGGCTCTTCAGATAGAAAGCCCAGACGGACCCGGGCTGATGAAAACCTACATTTACGACCATGGCAATCATCCTACAGTAACCACGGCAGGACTCTATCTTGGCGATCACTTTTTCTACAAGAAAAATTACAAAGAAGCTGTCGATGGGTTTGCCTTGGTCAATACCAACAGTTTGAGTGAAGCCAACAAAGCCGAAGTGCTTTTCAAGCAAGGATATTCTTATTTTCAACTTAAAAACAACGCGGCGGCCGTTCCATTTTTTGATCAGGCAAAAGTCCTTAATCAGCCTATTAGTGCTGATGCTTACTACTATAGCGGGTTCATTGCTATGGAAGGGGGCGACAACGCGAAAGCCATCGCAGACTTGCAGGCTGCCGGAAAATCCACTTTTTATGCGACCAAGGTTCCCTATTTGCTTACTGCTTTATACTATCAAGAGGGAAATTACGATCAGGTAATCAGCTATGCAGAACCGCTTTTGGCTTCTGGTCAAAATCTGGATCGAAAAGAAACCATCAATCTCTATCTGGCAGAGGCATATTATGCCAAGAAGGATTTTGCCAATGCAGCAAAAAACTACGATGCCTTCATCAATGC
>DATIAI010000101.1:0-9288 GCA_035458065.1 Algoriphagus sp.
CGAGGGATTAAACAAGGTGTTTTGGTCGTAAAGAATTAGGTTTTGATCCGCAGCACCGCCTCGGACATTGAATCCCACACTGGCTTCACCCGCTGTGTTTACTCCGGGCATTGTCAGGATTCCCTTCAGGATATCCACCTCTCCCATCACGGAGGGAAGTTTTCTCATTTGCTGAACAGTCAGAGACTGTACACCCATCTCCGGTCTCGATATATTGGTCAAAGCGCCGGATCGGACTACCACTTCACTGAGTGCAAATACACCCTCTCCGATACTCATGTTCAATTCCCCGTCACCTTGGATATCCACCAAGCGCTGCTCAGTATATCCACCGATATTCTGAACCAAAATCGTCTGATTCCCTTTCGGAACGGTCAATTCATATCGGCCTTCCTGATTGGTGATGGTTTGGGTTTGCGTGATTTTATCATACACGATTGCTCCCTGGATCGGCTTGCCGTTTTCAAGGCTCAAAACTTGCCCCCTGATTTTGGCTGAGGATCCCTCTCCGCTTGGTACTCCGATGACATAGCGTCTGTTGCGGACAAACTCATCCTCAGCACCTGTCATGCCCTCCGATTGATTTTCGACATTTTGGGCAAAAAAGGAATCGGGAAAATCCACAGTCAATTTTTGTCCTTTGCTGATGAATACTTCACCCGTTTTTGAAATCGAAAATTTAAGGTCTGTATGAAGAAAAATCTGACTCAGAACATCCTCCAGCTTATCATTGTTTGCCTGAAGATTGACGGTGAGATTTTCTATATCTGACTGCTTGAAAAAAAACCGGTAGGCTGTCTCCTCTTCGATTTTCTCCATAAACCGTTCAAAAGGGACTCCTGGATAAAAGCCTGAAATCCGGCTGGAAGACTGTTGAGCAAAGCAGATGGAAGAAAAAAGGCACAGGATACAAATCAACCCTTTGGTAAAAATTCTCATAGGCGACTTACTTTTCAGAGGGTTGTGAAACTAAAAAACGAAGGTAGTTTTCCGGATTTTGCCTGAAATTCAAATTATTGGATCGAAGCTGTTTTTTCGTCTCTTTGGGCCTAAGGTTTAAAATCTCTATAGCTTGGTTTCCTTTGCTTACCGGATAAAAAACTCCCTCACTCCAAAGAAAAAAATCACTCTTTTCCACAAAAATTTCATCAAACTGGGACAACTCCCGGGTCGGTTTTGTGGTTTTATATCGCTTTGCCAAAGCTGTAAAATCGCCTTCACCCAGAATCTGATAAATCCCGTTACTATTTCTCAGGTAATCGGAATTACCCTTCAAAAACCGAAACATCGCACCGTTTGAAAGCGCGAATCCATCGATTTTTTCAGGCTTAATAAGTATTTTCTGGTTGAATACCGGATGAAAAGTCACTAATTGATCCAGATAGCAATCATAAAGCAAAGGCACTTCCGGGTAGCTGATTCCATTGATTTTCAAAGTGCCTTTTTCAAATTGTCTCGAAGCAAAATACGGATCTCCTTGAATCAGCTTTGAAGCTTCTGCATATTGTCCTCCGGTGATCAATTCCTGGAAATAAGGAAGCTGCTCTTTATATTCAGAGAGATAAGCCAAATTATCACCAGCCACCTGAGCAAATGAATGGCTCATATAAAAGGATGCGGTGAAAAGAAAAAATATTATTTTTTGCATCCTGTAAAATACGATTGAAAATGTTTTCAAGTTAGATTTATTCAAAATATGTATAAACGGTAAACTTTTTCTATAAATGGAAAGATTTCGTTAAACTCACAACCTATGACTACCCGCAGAACCCTGTTAAAAACCCTCGCTCTATCCCCTTTGGCTGTTGCTTCCGCACCTGTTTTCGGACACTCCCCGGAGAAAAAAGAAAGCTCTTTCAAATTTTCCCTCAATACCAGCACTATCCGCGGGCAAAAGCTCAGCCTTCCCCAGATTATTGAACTTTGCGCCAAAACCGGCTATGACGGATTTGAACCCTGGATGATGGAGATCGAAGCTTATCTGAAAGAAGGAAAAACGGTAGCTTCTCTAAAAAAACTAGCCTCAGATGCCGGAATTGAATTTTTTGATTGCATCGGATTTCCAACTTGGATGGCTCAGGATGAGGAGAAAAGTAAAACGGGATTTGCTCAGATGGAGAAAGAAATGGGAATCCTGGCCGACTTGGGTTGCCCCAGAGTGGCTGCCCCAGCGATAGGGACTGAGGCTCCGATTGACTTGCTGAAAGCCGGAGAGAAATATAAAAACTTGTTGGATCTCGGGAGAAAAACCGGAGTGATGCCTCAGTTGGAATTTTGGGGAGCGTTTCCTTCCTTCTTTCATTTGGGTCAGGCCATGGCAGTAGCCGCGGCTGCAGATGACAAGGACGCCAAGATTCTGGCAGATGTCTATCACCTCTTCCGGGGAGGATCAGGGTTTGAGGGAATGAAAATGCTGGATGGACACTCCATCGATATTTTCCACATGAATGACTTCCCCAAAGAAATCCCAAGAACCGAACAGCAAGACAAAGACCGTGTGTTCCCTGGCGACGGTGGCGCTCCCATGCAGGAACTCGCCGATACGTTAAAGTCTAAAGGCAAACCCATCATTCTGTCGCTCGAACTCTTCAACCCGACTTATTACGCCATGGATGCGGAATATGTAGTCAAGACGGGATTAGAGAAGATGAAGCGGTTTTTTTGAAAATGCGAGGGACGAAAAACGAGTCCAAATCAGTTCTTAATGACATAGCCCACGGTTTAAACCGTGGGCTATGTCATTAAGACTAAATCGAAAAAACCATTTCAATGGTTTTAAGCATCAAGGAAGATTCTCACCCAAACAAATCCGAGCTCAAATACCGATCTCCCCGATCACAGGTGATGCAGACTATGAGTCCTTCATCTAATTCTTTTGAAAGCTCAATGGCTGCATGAAGTGCTCCTCCACTGCTCATTCCGGCCAGAATACCTTCTTCTTTTGCCATGCGGCGTGTCATTTCAGTCGCTTGCTGTTGACTGACATCGATCACTCGGTCCACACGGGCAGGTTCAAAAATTTCCGGTAAAAACTCCGGAGACCAGCGTCGAATACCTGGAATACTGGATCCATCAGTCGGTTGAGTCCCCACAATCTGAATAGCAGGGTTGATTTCTTTCAAGTATCGGGAGACTCCCATAATGGTACCTGTGGTACCCATTGCTGAAACGAAATGGGTGATCTTCCCTTCGGTATCATTCCAGATTTCCGGTCCGGTGGTCTTGTAGTGAGCCAAATAATTGTCCGGATTGGCAAATTGATTGAGCATATAGTAGCCCTCTTCATCCCGCATCTTTTCAGCCAAAACTCTGGAATACTCGATGGTTTGAGCTGCAGGAGTTAAGATTACTTTTGCTCCATAAGCTTCCATGGAAAGTACCCGCTCTTTGGTGGAATTATCCGGCATAATCAAAGTCATGTCAAGGCCCAATACTTTGGCCACCATGGCCAAGGCGATCCCTGTGTTTCCACTGGTGGCTTCGACCAGTTTGTCTCCGACTTTGATGTCACCTCTTTCCAAAGCCGAGCGGATCATGTTGTATGCTGCCCGGTCTTTTACACTTCCACCGGGATTTTGGCCTTCCATTTTGCAGAGGATTCTGACCTTGGGATTTAGAGGGATGTGTTCTAGTTCAATCAGTGGGGTGTTCCCTATTAATTCAAAGAGTCGCATCAAAGTCGTTTTTGAAAACATAAAGATCTGTCACAGTACCTTCTTCGTGGTGCATCTGAGTTTGGTAATAAACTTTGGAGCCTGGCAGGACGGACTTGGTCAACCATACATTTCCTCCGATGACGCTGTTTTTCCCGATTACGGTTTTTCCTCCCAAAATTGTTGCCCCTGCATAGATGACCACATTGTCCTCTATGGTCGGGTGTCGCTTGACATCGGCATCGGCTTTTTCCACGCTGAGTGCTCCCAAAGTTACCCCTTGGTAGATTTTCACATGATTGCCGATTACTGTCGTCTCCCCTATTACCACTCCTGTACCGTGATCAATGCAGAAATATTGGCCGATTTTGGCTCCCGGGTGAATATCAACACCCGTTCGGCTGTGAGCATATTCAGTAATCATTCTTGGGATCAACTTGATTCCAAGTCGGTGTAACAGGTGTGCAATCCGATAGGCCGAAATGGCATAAAATCCCGGATAGCTTCGCAAAATTTCTGTTCGTGATTTAGCGGCCGGATCACCTGCATACATGGCATCGACATCCTGGTTGAGCCAGTCAAAAACAGCTTCAAGCTCAGCAAAAAACCGATTTGCAAGCTTTTCCCCATCACCTGAATGAAGGTGGGTATTTCGGGAAAGTATTGTTGTCAGCTGAGCAAGGAGATCTTCCATCCTGGATTTGACCTCTTCCTCCTCCCGGATGCTTTGGACCGAATATTCCGGAAACAGCAAGCCCAATAAATCCTCAAAAAATTGTTGAATAACTTTAGGAGAAGGGCATTCAGTGCATTCCTGATGCGCTTTATGTAATTTTTTGATTAAGGAATCCATGCTTAGAAGGGTGGAAAGATCACAACACAAAACCAACCCGAATTACATAAGGTTCAGCGTAGTAGGAATTTTGATTGTCGTGAAGGACATTATACAAAAAAGTGAAATTGGCACCACCTCTTGCCCCAAAAGGAGCAAAATACCCTCCTCCTAAAAACAGTGCATTGGACCAAGTCCTTCTAAAATCCTCTACAAAATAATCATAGGATTCCCAATTGATGGATTCGTATTCTGCATGGGTGAAAATATTAGGCAGGATATTGAATCTTCCAAAAACCCTTCCCCCATAGGAAGTCCCTTCGGCACCCTGGAATCTGCTGTCATCGTAATATTGAAACGTCGCTCCAACTCCGCTTGACAATCTCGGAGTGATCATGACTCCTACCAAAGGTGAGACATCAACCAAAGTCACAGTACCGAACTGAAGGCCCAAATTCCCTCCAAAATAGAGCCTGTCTTTGAATGGGGTGGAGGTTGAATCGGAATAGATTTCCCGCTGAGCAAAAGATTGCCCGGAAATGAAAAAAAGCCCTAAAAGGGCGAGGACAAGAATGCTATTTTTCGACAATGACATATAAGTCTTCAGTTTGCTTCTTCATTAAATACCTCTCACGGGCAAACTTCTCCAGGAGTTCAGGATTGCTCATCAATTCTTCGCGTTCGGCAGTGATTTTCTCCTTTTTCTCCAAATAAAACTCCTTCTGATCCTCCAGTTGATTTAACTTTTGGCTTAGGCGAAAGTGATTAACTAGGTTATTGGAATCTATGAAAAGCATCCAAAACAGAAAAAACAAAATGGCCAGTACATAAAAATTGCCACTGTACTTAAGAAGTTTCTTCATAGTTGATTTGAATAATAAGGGTCAAGGTACAAAAATGGTGCAAAAAAAAGACGGCTCACTTTAGCGAGCCGTCCATTTAGTTATTTCGATTTGAAATTATTTCAATCTACCCTTGAAAACGGCTGATTCTCCCAATTGCTCTTCGATTCTTAGCAACTGATTGTATTTCGCCATACGGTCAGAACGAGAAGCAGAACCGGTTTTGATTTGTCCGCAGTTTACTGCTACAGCCAAATCCGCAATAGTCGAATCTTCTGTCTCACCGGATCTGTGCGACATCACTGCTGTGAAACCAGCTTTGTGAGCCATACTGATCGCATTCAAGGTCTCAGTCAAAGTTCCGATTTGGTTTACTTTTACCAGGATTGAATTGGCAGATTTTTCTTCGATACCTCTCTTGAGGAATTTCACATTGGTCACGAAAAGATCATCACCTACCAATTGAACTTTGTCTCCGATTTTGGCAGTAAGCAATGCCCAACCAGCCCAATCTTCTTCAGCACAACCGTCTTCGATGGAGTCAATTGGATATTTGCTTGCTAATTCAGCCAAATAAGCCACTTGCTCTTCGCTTGATCTGATTTTTCCAGTTGGTCCTTCAAACTTGGAGTAATCGTATTTTCCGTCCTTGTAAAATTCTGAAGCAGCACAGTCCAATGCAATAGTTACATCATCACCGGCCTTATAACCTGCTTTTGCGATAGCATCCAGGATACATCCCAACGCTTCTTCTGTACCGCCAGAGAAGTTTGGTGCAAAACCACCCTCATCACCTACAGAAGTGTTCAAGTTCTTGTCATGAAGGATTTTCTTCAGGTTGTGAAAAATCTCAGCACCCATTCTGATCGCTTCAGAGAAACTTGGAGCTCCTACCGGACGAACCATGAATTCCTGAAAGGCGATAGGAGCGTCTGAGTGAGAGCCACCGTTGATGATATTCAGCATCGGTACAGGAAGAGTATTGGCATTCACTCCGCCGATGTAGCGGTAAAGTGGCTGTCCTGACTCCATCGCAGCCGCTTTCGCAACAGCCAAAGAAACTCCAAGGATTGCGTTTGCGCCAAGTTTGCTTTTGGTAGGAGTACCATCCAAGTCAATCATGATCTGATCGATAGTGTTTTGCTCAAAAACATCCATACCCACCAATTCAGGAGCGATAATGTCATTCACATTAGAAACGGCTTTCAAAACGCCTTTTCCCAAATATTTGCTTTTGTCTCCATCTCGGAGTTCGACTGCTTCATTGACACCGGTGGAAGCTCCGCTAGGAACAGCCGCACGGCCAAAGGCACCGTTTTCGGTGACTACATCTACTTCAACGGTTGGGTTACCTCGGGAATCGAGGATTTGTCTTGCATGAATTGATTGAATCAACGTCATAGTTTTAAAAGGTTTATGAAAATTAGTTTTGGTTAATAAGTGCGATAAACTCGTCAAAAAGGTAACGGGAATCGTGAGGCCCGGGAGAAGATTCCGGGTGATACTGCACTGAGAAAGCAGGTTTGTTTTTCAAGCGAATGCCGGCAACAGTATTGTCATTCAGATGGACATGCGTTATTTCTACCTCCGGATTTTTCTCGGTGTCTTCACGGACAACATTGAAGCCATGGTTTTGGGAAGTGATTTCACTTTTCCCTGTCAAAAGGTTTTTAATCGGATGATTCAAACCTCTGTGGCCATGGTGCATTTTGTAGGTCTTGATCCCAACTGCCTCTGCAAGAAGTTGATGGCCAAGACAAATACCAAAAACCGGTTTTCCTGTTTCAAGGATTTCCTTAACAGTATCTACCGCATAATCCATTACGGCAGGATCTCCAGGACCATTGGAAAGGAAATACGCATTTGGTGCCCAGGATTCCATTTCAGACAGGGAGGTTTTTGCAGGAAAAACTTTGCAGTAAACTCCACGTGAAGCAAGATTTCGAAGAATATTCTTTTTAATTCCAAAGTCCAGGCAAGCGACTTTCACCTTGGAAGCTTCATCGCCAAAGAAAAACGGCTCTTGGGTACAAACAGTAGAAGAAAGCTCAAGACCGTTCATATCCGGAACTTTGGCCAGTTCAGCTTTTAATCCTTCCAAGTCACCCTCAAACTCAGAACTGATGATCGCATTCATTGCACCTTTGGATCTCAGGTGTCTAACCAGCATTCGGGTGTCAATGTCTGCAATACCAGTAATTCCATAATTGGAAAGGTAATCCTGCAATGAGCCGGAAGCATCCAAGCGGGAGAAAACATCCGAAAAGCTATTGACAACAATGCCGGCAATACAAGGATGATCCGATTCGATTTCGTCGGGATGGACGCCATAGTTCCCGATGTGGGAGGTGGTATTGACAACGATTTGTCCGGTATAGGATGGGTCGGTGTAAATTTCCTGATAACCGGTCATACCGGTATTAAAACAAATTTCACCACCGTTTGTACCGGGTTTACCAATGAGGGAGCCATGAAATACTGTCCCGTCAGCCAGAAGAAGTGTTGCTTTCTGTTTAATCATTTTTTTGAAAGTTGCGCAAAGTTAACCAATTCTTGGGAAGGAGGATAAAGGGTATGGGTATAAAAAAAGGATTGAACGGTCGTCCAATCCTTTTGATATTTAAAGTATTTTTCAATTTATTTTTCTTCGTTTTCGCTTTCGGCAGAAGCTTCCGGAGCGCTTGGCGCTTCAGTTTTTGCTTCAGCAACAGGAGCAGAAGTAGCCGCAGGAGCATCAGCTGCTTTACCGGTAGAAGTTCCTCTACGGGATCTTCTTGTGGTCTTTTTAGCAGGCTTGGCATCTTTGAGCATCAATTCATTGTAATCTACCAGCTCGATGATACACATTTCAGCGTTGTCACCCAGACGGAAGCCAGTCTTGATAATTCTGGTATATCCTCCTGGACGAGTACCCACTTTTTCGATTACCTCGCCGAAAAGAGCCTTGATGGCGTCTTTGCTTTTCAGGTAAGAAAAGGCAATACGTCTATTGTGTGTAGAATCTTCTTTAGCTCTGGTCACCAGAGGCTCAACAAACTTCTTCAATTCTTTTGCCTTGGCAAGCGTAGTTGAAATACGCTTGTGAAGAATCAGGGAAGTTGCCATGTTGGAAAGCATTGCCTTCCTGTGAGGGGCAGTGCGACCAAGGTGGTTAAATTTCTTACCGTGTCTCATTTTATATTATTCTTCGTCAAGTTTGTACTTAGAAATGTCCATCCCAAAGGTCAGACCTTTCTCCTGGATAAGCTGCTCAAGTTCAGCCAAAGACTTCTTACCGAAGTTTCTGAATTTCATCATATCTGAAATCTCAAGTCTTGCAAGGTCTCCAAGAGTTCTCACATCAGCAGCTTTCAGACAGTTGAACGCACGAACAGAAAGATCGAGATCGCTCAAAGAAGTCTTAAGAAGCTTACGCATGTGAAGGAATTCCTCATCGATAGGCTCTGGCTCAGCTACACCGGTAGAATCAAGGACCATGGTCTGGTCAGAGAATAGCATGAAGTGCTGAATAAGAATCTTGGCAGATTCCTGAAGTGCTTTCTCAGGATGGATAGAACCATCTGTAGAAACTTCAAGGATCAGTTTTTCAAAGTCAGTCTTCTGCTCTACCCGGGTGTTTTCTACGCTGTATTTCACGTTTTTGATTGGCGTGAAAATCGCGTCGATAGCGATTTGTCCAAATACCTGCTCTTTTGGTTTGGATTCTTCAGCTGGTAGATAACCTCTTCCTTTTTCGATAGTAATCTCAATTTCGAAGTTTTTGGTCTCGTCGATGTGACAGATAATCAACTCTGGATTGAGGATTTCGAAGGAAGAAGTGAACTTAGCAATGTCCCCTGCGGTGAAAACAGACTGATTTTTGATTTCGACAGTGATTTTTCCGTCAAATGCTTCGTGCACTTTCTTGAATCTCACCTGCTTCAGGTTCAAAATGATATCAGTCACGTCTTCTACTACGCCC
>DATIAI010000102.1:0-2216 GCA_035458065.1 Algoriphagus sp.
CTTCCACGAAGTTTCATTACTCAGCCGCACAATTTATGTGGAACTAATTAATGATCAAGGAAACATCATCAATCTTATCAAAGTATTTTCTCCCGATGGACTTGCTGCCGGACAGCTTCAATTGCCTGATTCTCTAAGTTCAGGAAATTATTTGCTGAGAGCCTATACCAATTGGATGAGAAATTCCGATGAAGAATACTTTTTTCATAAGCAGCTAAAAATTTGGGGGGATTCCAATTCTACTCTGGCGGAAAGTGAAAGTGGAAACTTGGATATCCAATTTTTTCCCGAAGGAGGCAATTTGGTCAATGGCATATTGAGCAAAGTGGCATTTAAAGCAATTGGAGAGAATGGATTGGGCATACCAGTCAAAGGGAAAATTCTGGTTGAATCTCAAGTCATCACCGAATTTGAAAGCAACCAATTGGGGATGGGGATTTTCCCTCTCCTTCCTGAAAAAGGAAAAAGGTATAAGGCTCTGATTGAAGGAAGGGAACTTGAGTTGCCCTTGCCAGATTCGTTTGATTCAGGAATCGTCATGTCTGTGACAAATTCTCCAAAGTCACCGGATATCCTCATCAAAATCCAATCCTCGGAAAATTCAACTATCCAAACTATCCAACTTTTGGCCCAAACCCGAGGGCTGGTCTGTGCCACAATCTTGGCAGACCTTTCTAAAAAGGTCGTTTTTGCAAGAATCCCAAAGAAAGAATTCCCTTCAGGAATAGCCCAAATTATTGCATTGGATGAAAATGGGATCCCATTGGCAGAACGGCTTGTGTTCATCGATCACCAGGATCAAATCTTCATTTCTGTCTCTCCTGACAAATCCGTCTATTCCCCCAGGGACTCTGTCCGACTTGATATTGAGGCAAAAAATAAGGATGGCAAGCCAGTGGTGGCCAATTTGTCTTTGAGCGTATTTGACAGTGAACAGGTTCTTGTTGATGAGAATAAAGAAAATATCCAATCCAATCTCTTGATTTCATCTGAACTCAAGGGGCATATTGAATCCCCAGGCTATTATTTCAATCCTAAAAACCAGGATAGAGTCGAAGCCTTGGATTTCTTGATGCTGACGCAGGGTTGGAGAAAATTTACGGTTAAAGAAGCTTTGAGCGGGAATATCCCCACACCAGTGTATCGTGTCGAAAAGGGTTTGACGATCAGTGGGGTGCTACTGGATCAGAAGAACAATCAGCCTGAAGTCGGCGGATCGGTATCCTACTTGTCATTATTTCCCATTCCAGATTCAAAAATAGCAATCACCAATTCGAAGGGTGAGTTTGAAATCCATGACCTTGTCTTTTTTGATTCAACAAAGGTGGTTTTACAGGGGAAAACAGAGAAGGGTCGTACCTCAGTTCCTCTTGTGACAGATAGCGCATTCCAATCACCCCGACTTTCACATCCTATCGTTTCTGATTTTTCTATCCCATCGGTTTTGGAAGAAAATTTTCTTATCAAATCCAAAGAGCGGAGGAACATCGAAAAAGCTTATGATTTTGAAAATTCAGATTTTGCTTTGGAGGGAGTGGAAGTCCAGGGTAAAAGAATTGTTGAACAATATTCCGGACCCAGAATATATGGCAATGGGACGACCATGGTAAAAGTGGCTGGAAACACTACCCTGGAAAATTTACAGCATCCACTCGATCTGGTCAAAGGTCGGGTAGCCGGAGTCCAAGTAACGGGTAGCGGGCAGAATTGGACGGTTCTGATTCAGGGAGTTGGTTCTATCAATAGCAGCATTGAACCTTTGATAATGGTGGATGATATCCCGATCAGATTGGAGAGTTTGCACACTTTTCCAGTTCAGGAAATCGAAAGTTTCACAGTGTGGAAAGGTCCTGACACAGCCATCTTCGGAGCCAGAGGAGCCAATGGAGCAATTGGATTCTACACCAAAAAGAAAAATGAAAACTCCAGCAAGACTACCGGAAATGCAGACTTTCCAGGATTAAGCGGCTATCAACTCGAACGGGAATTCTATTCTCCAGAATACCTTCCTCAAGACCCTTCATCCAACCCGGATCGGCGTGCTACCCTTTTTTGGGCACCTTACATCCAGACTGATTCATTAGGAAAGGCTTCTGTCCTTTTCTATAACCATGATCTAGAAACTGTAATTCAAGGAGAGATAGAAGGAATAAGTATCCATGGAAATCCTGGAACAGCCAGATTTCATTATCGGATTGTGAAAGAGTAAGACCTCT
>DATIAI010000103.1:0-14786 GCA_035458065.1 Algoriphagus sp.
AAGACCTTGATGCGGATATTTTGCAACTGAACTTACCCCGCTTAGCAAATGCTTCCAATATATTTAAGGATACAATGGCATTGAAAATCGGTCACCCGATCCGGGATGTGGAAATCCGCTTTACCCTGGATGGTACCGAACCAGACCGGGAAAATTCGCCAGAGTTTGTCTTTGGCGAAACGGTCCTGGAAGAGGGCAAGCTAGTCAAAGCCCGAGCCTATAAAGATGGCTGGAATGCAAGTGAGGTTGCCACATTCAACGTTTACAAAAACAGAAATACGCCTGATACGGTGATCGTATTGAGCCAATTCAGCAAAGTGCATCCAGCCAACGGATCCAAAACTTTCTTCGACAAGGAACTGGGCACTTTCAATGCAAACAGTCCGGCATGGGCGAACAATTGGGCAGGTTTCCGTGGAAATAACATGGAATTGCTTTTGGAATATGGCGAAAAAATCGACGTGAGTTCTGTAAGTATGCGTGTGCTGGTGGAGCCCAGCAATGTAATTTTCCCTCCGGAATCTATTGAAATTTGGGGAGGAGATGATCCTAACTCCCTCAAGCTAGTTGGTAAAATGCGACCAAATCAACCCACCAAAGAAGGGGAGCCCTACATTGAACAGGTCACCTGTGAGTTTAAACCAGTCCATGCTAAATACATAAAAGTCATTGCCAAGCCAGTGGAGAAAATCGGCAGTTGGAGTAGAAGAAAAGGTGGGGCTGGGCTTCTGTTGGTTGATGAATTGTTTGTGAATTGACTTATAGATTATCCGCTTCTTCGTTAACAATAAGGTGATTTAGAAGAGGATACTTGGCAACGGACCACAGTACAAGAATTTTGGCCTAAAATTCCAATTCATTTGTTTGGAATTGCTTGGACTATAGCTCAAAACCATAGTCCCGCTCCACCAATGCAATTCGGGTTTTATACGCTGAGTACCATTTTTCGCGTCCAAATTTTTGAGCGATCAGATGATCGGAATTGGCTTTCCAATTTTTGATTGCATCCAGACTTTCCCAATATGAAATCGTGATTCCCAACCCATCTCGGACACTTTCATGTCCCAAATATCCCAATTGCTGCTCCGCCAATCGCACCATTTCATCCGCCATTTCCCCATAACCCTCATCGATTTCTGTTCGGAGATTTGAGAAAATCACTGCGTAATAGGGCGGGTTTGGAGTTTTTGCAATCATTTTTTAAAACTGAATAGGGGTAAATAAACTTTGAATTGTCTTAGCTAAAATCAGAAGAAAAATACCTTTTAAAAAAAGAAGTGAAGGACAAATTTTAATCTAAAATGAACATGCAATTGAGTTTGACTTTAGTCAATAAATGGCTGAGAAATTCGCAAAACCTAACTCTTTTTGAATCAGGACCGTTGATTGAATTTGGAAAAAAAATGATTGAAATATTTAAAAACAAACCAACTATGAGATTTAGCAGCATGAATCACACCACAAAGAGCCTGGCACTTTTGCTCGGAGCCATGATTACTTTTAGTTCTTGTGAAGGGGAATTGGAAGTTGTTCAAAGTATCGATGAGGAATTTTCCGGAATCGAGCGGATTGAAATCAATTCCGCATTTATGGAGGTCAATTATGAAGGAAAATCTGACCAATCGGCTGTGGAGCTGGACGGGATTTTAGAATCGAGCCGTTCCGGCAATTTCAAGATTGAGTATTCTCAGGAAGGAAATACTCTTTTTATTGAATTGGATCAAAATGGAATGTTTGGCGGCGGTAATCATAGAGCTTTGGTTAATCTGGTTGGGCCAAAAAATCTGGAATTGAATGTAAATTCTGGTTCCGGAAAAACCGTGGTTTCGGGAATTGAATATCCTAATTTGGATATCAACTCAGGTTCCGGAAATATTCAGGTCTTCATGGTGAAAGCCCCGTCTATCAATCTGGAAGTTGGTTCTGGTTCAATTGAAGGCTTTAACCTTATCGGAAATGTTGATGCAGAAGCAGGTTCTGGGAAGGTGGAAATCGATCAGATGGAAGGGAATTTGGATATTGAGGCATCCAGCGGTGCTATCACAGTCCGAAGACTTTCCGGAAAATTGAATGTTGAAATGAGTTCTGGCAACCTGGAGATGGGTGATGTGGCTGAAATCGAAAGACTTAAAATCAGTTCTGGCAACATTTCAGGTTCAGGTGTAGGTTTGGGACCAAAAACCCGGTTGGTAAGTTCCTCAGGAAGAATTGAAATTCAGACTTTTTCAAACCTGAAAGCTTTTAATTATGATTTTGAAGCCGGTAGTGGTAAGGTCGTTGTAGGACAAAGTTCCTCTTCTGGATCTTTGAAAATAGACAATGGAGCAGCAAGCACAATTGCAGGTTCCGTATCCAGCGGATGGATAGAGATCAAGAATTAAAAGAATTTTCTCAAGAGGCCCCGATGAAATTCGGGGTCTTTTTTTTTATCTGTTTACACATTGTTTACCTAATGTGGTACTTAGTTTGGATTGCTGGTTTTTCTGAAAAAAAGAGGAAATCTTTCGGAATAATCAGCAAAAGAGTTGATTTGACATTTGTCAAGAAAAATCTAATTGAGACTGTTCCAGTTCATTTACTCCGTAGCTTTGTATGCATGACGAGTAAATGAAATCTAAATTTCAAAATTTTATTTGGAATAAAGTCACAATAAATCAGGTCATTAAACGGTTTTAAATTAGAGTATTTAGGCTTTAAAATTTCAATTGTATACATCAATATTACCTGGTTCGAATCTTAAATATGCAGTCATCCTTTCTGTATCGAACTCCAATTCCCCATTGGTACTTTAAAAGGAATAGTGAAAAGTTGTTCACATCACCCCAACCCCGGTCCAATCCACCGGGGTTTTGTTTTTTTGTGCTGATGATAAACCAAGAAAATCAAGGAATTAGCTAAGTGCTTTTGAATTTTTTGAAAACTTTATGGGTTTTTGGTATGGAATTCATAAAAATTCCAAATCTTTATTGTGTATAGTTAAAAACATGTAGATTTCGAAGATTTTTCCAAATAAATGATTTCTCTTCTAGGCTTGATCACTTTCTTACTACGCTTGACTTTGGCTATCCAAGGTCAATTTGTGGAAGTATTGCCGGCTGATTTTTCTGAAGAAAGGATTTGTTTAGATTTTTCCGCACCCGATCAAAATGTTCACCCCATCCTCAATCCGGAATCAGGAAATGAAAATGCACTGGTCGAAGCGGAAAAAGAGGAGAAAAATGAAACCGAAGGCGAAAGCCTAGCAGATTTGCTGGAAGCCTTATACGAGGCTAGCATAAATGCATTAGGTCAAACTTATTACAATCCATTTTTCGGGAATAAAGCCCTCCTTGGAGACCAGCACCTTTATGATCTTTTCCATTCCTGGAAAATCCATCTGAGTTGATTTTTAGCCTTTAAGGCGATGATTTCCCGGCTGTCAGCCGGTTTTTGGCTATTGGCCATTTTCGAATCATTCACTCAGATCATTTCAAAATGAAACATCAATCGAAGCGTCATGCCTTTGGCGTGGAAGAAATTTTGCATGAATTAAAGCATTTTCTTCCTGCCCAGGCACCGCTCAAGGACTTTGTCCATCATAACACCCTGCATGCTTTTCAGCATTTGCCGTTTCATCAGGCGCTAAAGCAGGCAAAAACCCAGGTGGGATACAAAGGCTATTTGCCTTTGGAAAACTATCGAGCTCTGTACCGAGAAGGTAAAATCAAAGGTCAAATACTAAAGCATGTTTTAGAGTATCACTTTGGAAAGACGGAGGCAAACCACTGGGTGGTCAAACTCCTCGATGAGTCTTTTCAGCAAACAGAAACCTCCAAAGTTGGCTCATTTAGAGCTCATTGGAAAAATGACTACCACTTCAACTTAGATAAAGTTGTCCATCCGTTTCTGTTCAGGATTCTCTCTGCATACCTCGACCAGGGGATATCCATCTGGTCTTTTCCAGTGGAAGCCAATGGGTTTCTTAATGCGATAAAAAGTCTTCAAGCCCTAAGTTTTGCCTCAATTCTAAAGGGGAAAAGGGCATTGGAACTTTTGTTCCAGCCTGAATTGAGCCTGGAGATGCTTTTGGAAATCTTGGTTGGAAATCCAGCGAGTTACGGCTGGTATCTTTTTGACCAGCAGTTTGCCCATCCCGGTTGGTCAGGAATGGTATCCGTTCTGGAATCCCAGCCACAATCTCTTTTGGATTCAAAAACAATCTCTCTGGAAGATGTAATCAAGTTCGAATGTCTTTTGGAAATCGATGCCTTGGATCAGAAGTTCGGAGAAAACTGGAACCCGATAGGAATCCGATTTCCCTATGCGACTTCAGAACTCTTCGAAAACAGTCCCTTTGAGGAGCTTGACCTGGTTTTACAATGCTGGCAAGAAGCTTACGAATGGAGCTATTACGATGAAGTTTTGGCAGGGATAGCCTCTATCGATGCTACTCCCAAGACTCCTGAATCTCCGACTTTCCAAGCCATGTTTTGTATTGATGATCGGGAGTGCTCCACCCGCAGACACCTGGAATACATCGATCCGGAATGTGCCACCTTTGGCACCCCGGGATTCTTCAATGTGGAATTCTATTTCCAACCGGAATTCGGAAAGTTCCATACCAAATCCTGTCCCGCACCCGTCACTCCCAAATTCCTGATCAAGGAAACTGCAAACCATAAAAAACTTGCAAAGGATGCCCATTTCCATCAAAACAGCCACTCGTTGGTCCGAGGATGGGTGAGTGCTCAGACGCTTGGATTTTGGTCAGCGTTCAAATTGGTCGGAAATATCCTTAGACCCTCAAGTTCAGCTTTGGAAGTTTCTTCATTCAAGCACATGGATCCAAAAGGGACGCTTACTATCGAATACAATGGAATGGAAGAAAATGGCCTTCAGGTTGGATTCAAAGTGGAGGAAATGGCCGACAGGGTGGAAGGTTTGTTGAGAAGCATCGGATTGCTGGAAAATTTTTCACCCTTGGTTTATCTCATCGGACATGGCGCATCCAGTATCAACAATACCCACTATGCGGGTTATGATTGTGGGGCATGCTGCGGTCGTCCCGGATCTGTCAATGCAAGGGTTGCCGCCCATATGGCTAATCACCCTAAAGTCCGACTGATATTGGGTCTTCGTGGAATCGAAATTCCAGACTCCACTCAGTTTGTCGGGGGATTACATGATACGACCAAAGACGAAATCGAATTTTTCGATATTGAGATCCTTTCTGATTTAAATCTCTCTCTGCACCTGGAGAACAAGCAAAAGTTTGCAGAAGCCTTGAATTTCAATGCGCTGGAAAGATCCCGGAGGTTTGACACTTTGGAAAAGGACAAACCATTGACCGGGATTCATGAAGCGGTGAAAAAGAGGGCTTTTTCTCTTTTCGAACCTCGTCCCGAATACAATCACGCGACCAATGCCCTCTGTATCATTTCCAGAAAGTCCACCATCAAGGGCTTATTCTTTGACAGAAGAGCATTTTTGAATTCTTACGATTACAGAAAAGATCCCGAAGGAAAGGCTCTTGCCAAAATTCTTGGAGCAGCTGCACCGGTATGTGGTGGAATCAATCTGGAGTATTATTTCTCCAGAATGGATCCTGACAAACTTGGAGCAGGGACCAAATTACCTCATAACGTCATGGGCCTGATCGGAGTCGCAAATGGAGCCGACGGGGATTTGAGAACAGGTTTGCCCTATCAAATGGTTGAAATCCACGATCCAATACGATTGATGATGATCGTGGAGCAAGATCCGGAATTGGTCATGAACGTGATCCAATCCAATCCTGCCACCTACGAATGGATCAAGAATTACTGGGTTCATTTTGTGGTCCTGGATCCCTATTCCAAAACCTTCCTCAGGTTTAAAGACGAAGGGTTTGTGCCCTACAAACCCGAATCACAGGTCGAACATTTGGATCATCTTCAGGACAAGTTGTTGAGTACCAAAGAGAATCTTCCGGTTTACTTAATAGACTCTTTCTGATGGAACTAACCTCATGGATTCAACTGATGATAGGGATACCTCTTGTCGGTTTTGTAGTGAGCCTTTTGGTTCCGGAGCAACAGGAAAAGACACTTTCGAGAGTAGCCTTTTACACCGCTGGACTGAATTTATTCAGCGTTTTGGTGTTTTTGGTTTTCTGGTCTTTGGCTGGTTTTGAGGCATTGAATCTCAAAGAGTTCGTTCTTTACAAAACGGATCACTTTGAGTTTTTGGTGGACTTCTTCTTTGATCGGGTTGGAGCTGTATATGTACTGATCGGTGCAATGCTGACATTCCTGATCACTTTCTACAGCCGATACTACCTGCACCGGGAAAGCGGCTACAAGAGGTTTTTCAATACGGTTTTGTTCTTTTATCTGGGTTTCAACATTACTGTTCTGGCTGGAAACTTCGAAACGCTGTTTATCGGTTGGGAAATTTTGGGCTTGTCTTCTTTTCTTTTGGTTGCTTTCTACCGGGAAAACTACCTGCCGACCCGCAATGCCATCAAGGTGTTTTCAATCTATCGAATCGGGGATGTGGGATTGATTTTGGCAATGTGGGCAAGTCACCACCTATGGCATGAAAACATCACTTTCCTGAAGCTAAGCAATGCTGAACTGGTGTCAGACTATTTGGCTGACCATTCAGGTATCGGGATTTTCATTGCCATGATGCTGCTTTTGGCTGCTGCTGCCAAATCAGCCCAATTTCCATTTTCCTCTTGGCTACCAAGGGCTATGGAAGGGCCCACTCCATCCTCCGCCATTTTCTATGGCTCTCTTTCGGTACACTTGGGGGTTTTCCTGTTGATGCGGACTTTCCCATTTTGGGAAAATCAGTTTATCGTACGAATTCTTATTGCGGTGATGGGTTTGTTTACTGCCATAATCTCCACGATGATCGCACGGGTGCAGACTTCAGTAAAAACCCAAATTGGATACGCTTCACTGACCCAGATCGGAATCATGTTCATCGAAGTGGCGGCCGGTTTGGAAGCTTTGGCACTTATACACTTTGCTGGTAATGCTTTCTTAAGGACTTATCAGCTTTTGGTTTCTCCCTCAGTGGTCAGCTATCTGATCCGGGAGCAGTTTTATGGATTTGTGCCAAAGTCCAAACACCTTAAAGGTGGAATGATGGGACGGCTGAAAATGTCCTTTTATGTCTGGAGCTTGAAAGAATGGAACCTGGACCGCTTTGTGAATCTATTCGTCTTTAAGCCGCTAAAAACATTGGGACATAAGCTGGATTTTCTAAGCTACAAATCAGTGTTGTTGTACTTCGTTCCCAGCTATCTCATCGGCCTCGGATTGTTGATTATTGGCTACAAAGTACCCGTACAGATCCATGCCTGGTTGCCTTTGGTGTTTTCTTTCATCGCATTATTGATGGTGTTGAAATCTTTCACCGAGCGGAAATCAGCAAGACTGGCCTGGACCATGTTGCTGATGAACCATTTCTGGATGGTTTTGGCAATAGCCGAAAATGAAAATTTCTCCAGTGGAGAAATTGCCATGTACTTAAGCGGAGTGGTCATTTTTGGGCTTTCCGGATTGTTTGTGATTTCCTGGATGAAAAAAAATCTGGGTCAATCAGGTCTCTATGGATACCATGGGTATGTGCAGCGGTATCCCGCATTGGGATTCCTGTTTCTGCTGAGTGTATTAGGACTAATGGGTTTTCCTCTTTCGCCGACTTTCATTGGAGAGGATTTGCTTTTCAGTCACATCCATTCCGATCAATACCTGTTGGCCTTCTTTGCCGCCCTTGCATTTGTCATGGAAGGCATTGCTGCGATAAGGATTTTCGCCAGGCTATTTCTTGGTAGAAAAAGACAGGAATCAGAAGTGCTACCCGGAAATCACTCTCATTGGAGCACTTATCAGTCCGATAATTCAACTGGAATCTTGAATGATTCTTCCCTTAAAAATTCACTCTAGTCATCCATCAAGAGGAGCATTCCTCTGAAAAAATATTTAATCATGAAAAAAATAACAAGAATTCAACCCCCAAGTGACGGCTGGAAAGGCCTCGTTGAGAATTTTGGTGCTGATGCCAGCGCCGGATTTGTGGTTTTTCTATTGGCTATGCCTTTGAGTTTGGGAATTGCAAAAGCTTCGGATTTCCCACCCATCATGGGCTTGGTGACTGCGATCATCGGCGGTATTCTGGTCAGTATAATTTCAGGTTCGCGATTGACAATCAAAGGACCAGCAGCAGGTTTGATTGTGGTCGTGGCAGGTTCAGTGGCTGATTTTGGAGGCGGGGAGGCCGGTTGGAAACTCGCACTGGGAGCAATGGTTGTGGCGGGTTTGGTGCAAGTGCTTTTTGGAGTACTAAAGCTTGGAAAATTGGCGGATATCTTTCCCCTCTCTGCGATTCACGGGATGCTTGCTGCAATCGGGATTATCATTATTGTCAAACAAATTCCGGTTTTGCTGGATGTAAACCCGGATTTATATAAGGGGATGAGCATTGTGAAAATGATCACATCGATTCCAAACTTCATTGCCAATTTCGATCCCAGAGCCACAATGATCGGGGTCTATAGCTTGGCTATTATGCTGGGATGGCCCTATTTGAAGGAGTTCAAACTTGGAAAAATCCCTGCTCCCTTGATGGTGTTGATCGTAGCCATTCCATCCGAACTGGCAATGGATTTCAAGCACACCGAACCTCCTTATGCTTTGCTACACATTGGAAATTTGGTGGATAATGTGAAGTACAATGCGGATTTCTCCGGGATATCCCAAGCTGGTATCTTCATCAAGTATGTCATCATGTTTGCCTTGGTAGGGACTTTGGAATCCCTTCTGACGGTGAAGGCAATTGACCTTGCAGATCCCTTCAAACGGAAATCCAACAACGACAAAGACATTATAGCGGTGGGTGTGGGAAATACCGTAAGTGCTCTTTTGGGTGGTTTGCCGATGATTTCGGAAGTGGCGCGTAGCTCCGCGAATGTGAACAACGGAGCAAAAACCCGCTGGGCAAACTTCTTTCACGGATTCTTCATTTTAGTTTTCGTATTGGTTGCCACACCGGTGATCGAATTGATTCCCAATGCTGCACTCGCTGCCATGTTGATCACCGTCGGAATTAAACTGGCTCATCCAAAAGAATTTGTTAACACTTTCAAAATCGGTAAAGAGCAGTTGGCGATTTTCATGGTGACTATCATATTCACAATTTTCGAGGATCTTTTGGTTGGGATTGCTGCCGGTATTCTCCTAAAAATGATCCTTCACCTGGTCCATGGTATTCCAATCAGTTCCTTATTCAAAGCTCCCACTGTGGTGTCTTTTGACAAAAATGAATATCTCGTGGAAATCGACAAAGCAGCTATATTCTCTAATTTCCTTGGAATCAAGAGTAAGTTGGAAGAAATCCCTGCCGGTTTTAATGTGACAATCGATTTGAAAAACACCAAACTTGTCGATCATTCGGTCATGGAAAACTTGCATCATTTCCAACATGAGTATGAGGAAAACGGAGGACACGTCAAGATCATCGGACTGGAAAAACACAAACCTGTCTCAGACCATCATCTTGCAGCCAGAAAAATTATTCATACCTGATTATATCCCTTCCAAATGTTGGATAAAGCCGTGGCATAACGTCATGGCCATTAAAAATTCAAACCTCAAATCTGGTAGTACAAACTTCGGGCACCATTCAGTTGGTGCCCCGGAGTTCTATTTTCCAATTAATTGAAATCGCCGTGAAAAATATATGCGTAGCGCTTCTTTTGGCGGGCTTGATGGTAATTGCTGTGGTTTTGCCATTGCGTGCCCAGACTGACAAAGAAGTCAAATTATTTCTAAATGAAGAACAGACCCATTGGGTCAAAGGAACCGGACTCGGACAAATCTGGGTAAGGTATACCGATATGAATCCCGGCTCGACCATCTTCGGTACTGCAAAAAATGAAGCTTTTGATGTGGGACTTCGTCGGGTCCGCTACCAAGTGATGGGACAGATTACCGATCAGGTATTCATCTACACCCAATTTGGGATCAACAGTTTTGGATCGCTGACAGGCCGTAAACCAGGACTTTTCCTTCATGATGTCACCGCAGAGTACGCGGTGGTGAAATCGAAACTTAGCCTAGGTGCGGGTTTGCATGGATGGAATGGAACGGTTCGATATTCGTCCTCTTCGGTAGCTTCCATTCTCGGGTTGGATCTTCCTTACATCGAAGAATCGACCAATGACATCACAGACCAGTTTGTGAGAAAACTTGGAGTCTATGCCAAAGGTCAATTGGGATCCTTGGACTACCGGATTTCAGTTTCCAATCCATTCCCCGTCCAAACAGCTCTGAGTCCTGTTCCGACTTTGCCGGAAAACGTTTCCAACATTGCGTATTATAGCTTGGCAGCTCCTGCCATCAATTACCAAGGATATTTCTTTTGGCAGTTTCTGGACAAAGAAGCCAACCAGATTCCCTATATGACTGGGACTTATTTGGGGAAAAAGAAGGTATTCAATGTCGGAGGGGGATTTTCTACCCAAGATCATGCAATGGAATACCGCGAAACTGATGATGGACAGGTAATTCAGAAAGCCAGCAAACAGTTTGGCTTAGATGTATTCTATGATGTACCCTTGAATCAGGAAAAAGGAACTGCGCTGACAGCGTATGCGGCTGTGATCGATTACGATTTTGGCCCAAACTACCTGCGGAGTGCAGGAGCAATGAATCCCGCAAATGGTGTAAATGGACAGGGAACTTTCAACGGTCCAGGTAATAATGCCCCTCTCATCGGGACAGGGCAGGTTTATTATACCCAAGTCGGATACCTGATGAGAAAAGACTTGTTGGGGAAACTCGGGACTCTCCAACCTTATGGACAACTCATCATGTCGGATTACGATCGAATAGAAAAGCCAATTGCCATTTACGATATCGGAATCAATTGGCTTCAGGCCGGGCATCGGTCCAAACTTTCTCTGGATTATCAAAGTCGGCCTGTTTTGGCGCAAGGTGATTCAGAGAAATTGGTCAAAAATGAATCAGATCCACGCAAAGGGATGCTAGTCCTTCAATACCAATTTTCCTTTTAATTATGGTTTTGTTGATAAGTTTTGGGATAGCCCCGGAGGTTTCTTCCGGGGTTATTTTTCTAATTCATGCCATTAAAGTTTTCTTCAAAACTGACTTGAAACGGTTAGATACTTTTTTTTAAAAGAGTAGTAAAATCATTTTTCCCGATTACAAAATTCAGGCTGACTGGGGTTAAAAAAAAATAGACTCAAGTGTCCCGATCATTTAAGCCAATCTTAAGATTAAGCTAAGGAAACCTGAAGGAAGGCACCTTTAAATTTACTTAACACCCTAAAAATCAAAATCATGAATGAGAAAATGAACCGCATGGAGTTCCTGAAATCTTTGGGGTTGAAAGGTGCTTCTTTGTTTGCAGTTTACTGCGCTGCATCGGGTTTGAGTAGTTGTGTCAATGAAAGCATGGATCCGACTTTGCCTCCAGACGACGGGAATTCGGGAGGAAATACGAATGAATTGGTACTGGACCTGACAAACCCCACTTATTCCAAATTGAATACCGTGGGAAATTATGTCATCGTAAACAGTATTGTAATTGCAAGAGTATCGGAAACTGTATTTGCGGCAGTTACTCAAGTTTGCTCTCACGAAGGGAAAAAGAAAGTCTATTTCAGATCGGGTGAGTTTTACTGTCCGGAACATGGGGCGAGATTTGGAACTGCAGGAAATGGACTTAATTCGGAAGGAAAAAAGGGACTGAAAACCTATCAAACAGAATTTACCGGAACAACCCTTAAGGTTTTCTTATAAAGATGGTCCAGATCTTAAAAAAGAAACTGCTGCTACTTCTATTGGCAGGATCTATTGGGTTGGGTTGGGTGCAAGAGGTTAATGCCCAGGATGATTTGCTGAAGATGTTGGATGAGGAGCAATCCAAGGAACCGACTTATACCCAAGCAACTTTCAAAGCTTCCCGCCTGATCAATGGACAAACCATCGAGACAGTCTCCAAAAATCACCTCAATTTCTGGATTTCGCATCGGTTTGGGGCAGTCAACAGCGGATTCATTGCCAATTTCTTTGGTCTTGATGAAGCCAAGATCCGATTGGGATTGGAGTACGGATTAACAGACAATTGGCTGATTGGAGCGGGGAGGAGTTCTCTGGAAAAGACCTATGACCTTTATACCAAATACAAAGTGCTCAGGCAATCCAATAAATTCCCGATCACTGTTACAGGTTTGGCTGGCTGGGCGATCAATACAATGGAGACTGGATATGTGATGGAATCTGGAGCTGAAATGCGCTTCAATGACAACCTGGAGCGGTATTCTTATTGGGGACAGGCCTTGATCGCGAGGAAGTTTAATGAGAAACTTTCCCTTCAAGTCATGCCAACCTTCCTTCATTACAACAAGGTGGAGGATCCTTCTATTCCCAATGATCTTTGGGCATTAGGCTTTGGAGGAAGGTATAAGTTAACCAAGAGGTTCACTCTTTCGGGCGAATATTACCACGCATTTTCCGATCCTGGATCCTATGAGGCGAGTACCGGAAAAGAATATCCTTATCATGATGCAATTTCGATCGGGGTGGATATCGAAACCGGTGGGCACGTCTTTCAGCTGCACTTTACAAATTCCCGAGGAATGATCGAAAAGCATTTTATCGGGCAAACAGTGGGATCATGGGAAGACGGTGATATTTATTATGGATTCAACATTGCAAGGACATTCAGCTTTGATAAAGGGGCTAAATACAAAGACAAATGACAGCAAAATTAAAACTATTAGCAGTGATTTTCCTGTTACAGATCGGCTCTGTCCAAGGGCAAACCCTATTCGGAACATCCACAGGAGAGGTCTCTTTTTATTCCGATACACCTCTCGAGACCATTGAGGCGGTCAACAAAAAGACAGGAAGTATCATCAATTCTACCTCAAGGGATCTTGCGGTACAGATGAAAATCACAGATTTCGACTTTCCCAATAAACTGATGCAGGAGCATTTCAATGAGAATTACCTGGAAAGTGAAAAGTACCCAATAGCAAACTTTAAAGGAAAAATCAAAGAACAAATTGATCTGACTGCATCGGGCACTTATCCTGTGACCGCAGAAGGGAGCTTGACCATTCATGGGGTGACAAAACCTGTTTCTGTGAAAGGTACGATTGTGTCTACGGGAAGCGAACTGAAGTTAGACTTCAAGTTTCAAGTAAGGCCCGAAGATTATCAGATTGAAGTTCCATCTCTGGTGGTGACCAAAATCGCAGAGACCATCGATGTGACCGGAAAGATGACTTTGGTGAAAAAATAAAGTAGAATTGGATTTAGCCGAAAAAGGAAGGTCGTTGATTTCCTTTTTATTTTCTAAATGGTTTTTCGACCTAATAGTTGAAAATAAAGGTTGTGTCCAACCAGCCATTATAGATCGACCAACCCAAGTGCAAATGGAATAAAGGGTAACTTTGAAAGTCCTTTTTTAACAACATCCATATGGTTGATCCTCAGAGTAAAATACCGGAAATCCTTGAGAATAAGAGGCAAAAAGGCTCCCTTTCCCATATTTCTTAATCCGTTTAAGTCGCTTTGCTTTATTTGCTTTTTCCCTAGTAATGGTCTCTTTAGGGATTGGCATAGCCTCATATCGGATTTTTGCGGACCTATCAATGACTCCAGTCCTGAAAATTCATAAGTCATGAACCTGAAAAACATCCAAACCGAAATCGACGCCGGCTATCTCTATCAGCTTTTGGCAGAGCAGGAAAAAGACGAAAATGTCGCCGCGGTTTTCCATCAAATGAGTGAAATTGAGCATACTCATGCCTTGGCTTTTGCCAAAAAATTCAAACTGGATGCCTCGCAATTACCCGGTCCATCAGGGAGGGCGAAGACACTGGCTTTCATCGGCAAAATCTTTGGATATGACTATGTGCTTGGAGTCTTATTGGATACCGAGAAGAGCATCTCCACGGCTATAGCAGGAGCCAGGCAAAAATCCAATTCTACCTCCTCCATCTCTGATACTGCCCATGTCACGATCCTCAAAAACATCCTGAACAGCTCCAAAAACGTATCGGGATCTAATCTGGCAAGGTTTGAAAAGCGACACAGATCCGTTGGGGGCAATGCACTGCGTGCGGCAGTGCTTGGAGGAAATGACGGTCTGGTCTCCAACTTTAGTTTGGTGATGGGAATTGCCGGTGCTACGAGCGGACAGGAAACCGTGCTGTTGACCGGACTCGCAGGCCTTTTGGCAGGTGCATTATCGATGGCATTGGGCGAATGGATTTCAGTGAAGAGTTCGCAGGAACTCTTTGAAAATCAAATGAGCCTTGAAATGGAGGAATTGGAGGCCAACCCGGAAGGAGAGGAGAAGGAATTGGCATTGATCTACCTTTCTAAAGGCGTACCTGAGCTCCAAGCCCTTCAAATGGCCAAAAAAGTGATTGGGGATACCGATCGGGCGCATGAGGTTTTGGTGAAGGAGGAACTTGGCATCAATACCCAAGATTTGCAAGGCTCTGCTATGGAAGCGGCCATCACCTCATTTGTCTTGTTTGGAGTCGGAGCAATTATTCCTGTGATTCCCTTTTTCTTTTTGGAAGGATTTAAAGCCGTTTTGTTTAGTGCTTTGTTCAGCGCGATCGGGCTTTTTGGTATCGGGTCGGCCATTACCCTATTTACAGGAAAATCCATTTGGTTTTCCGGATTCCGTCAGGTGCTGTTTGGCTTAGCAGCTGCGGCGATCACATTTGGAATCGGAAAGTGGATCGGGGTATCAATGGCTGGCTAGCGAATCGA
>DATIAI010000104.1:0-3734 GCA_035458065.1 Algoriphagus sp.
GGGTCCCTTTAATTCCGGGGATCATTCCCATACCATCTTCTTCCTGTACATCGGGAAGTGATGAATGCCACCTGGAATGGAGTCCCACAAAAACAATGGTCTTCCAGTTTCCATCCGAGCAGTCCTGCTCGATTTTGGAAACAAAGGCATTCCCTTCAAATCTGGGCCCGAAGTTTTTCAGTTCCACCAGGTCCCCGGGTTTGAGGTTGGCCGTTCCCGGTATGGTGATTTTCCCCTGGACTTTGGTCAGTGCTGACCTGCAGACCCAACTTTTCGAGAAAGCCGTCAGTTCATCCGAAGACAAAGGAGCTGAGGTGAATTTATTCAAAGCCGGAACAGCAAGGTCCCCGGCAATTTTCTGTGCAGTCAGGTTGCTGATTCCGGAGGGGTCAGACATGCTGGCATTGACCACTGTTTTTTGCTGGGTTTTAGGATCCCAGGAAGTAAAATTGAATTCGGGATAGGTGTTTTCACCGTTCAGTTCCAGATCGACATCCAATGCAGTCAGGTCCGCCTGTATGGTATAGGCAGGAGAACCGGAAAGCTCAAAACTTTTGATGCTCACCTTATTTTGATCAGTGACCACAAAAAAGTTATTTGCTTCGGACCGGATGACCAGGTAATCCCAGTCAGAGGTGTTGTACTGAACCAGGGGATAGGTAAACTGTGTGGCGGATGCAGCATCCGCAGTTAAGCCGGCACCGGAAATCAATTGACTGAACAGATCATCATCTTTGGAATCGGAGAGGATATTGTTTGCCCTTGATTTGGTCAGTTTAAAAGATTTGTCCTTGCAGCTTACCTGGAGGAAAGAAGTTGATCTTCGGACAACCATCCTTTGTCCGGTGATTACACCCATGAATGCGACACTTCGTTCATCCCCATATCCCAGGCTGATTTCGATTTCATTTCCGGGAATAAAATCTTCCGAGGCACTGTTGGCAAAAGGCTCGTTTTCAAGACCAAAAGCTCCGCCATCTGAGAGTTTAAGCGTTGCGGTTGCTATCCGGTTGACTTCCAGGGTAACACCGATGGAAATGATCTCGATCTCACCAGAAAGTGCGGTACCGTTAATCTTGATCTCGAAGGAAATAGGTAAATCATTTTCCTTTAATATTTCGGGCATAGTTTAGTCATACTAAGGGTGGAAATATGAGCTGATCCCCGGGTGCAACCGACCGGATGTTGTCAAGGGAATTGTATTCGGCCACCTGAATGTAATAACGGCTTTCACCGTAAATCTTAAAACACATTCCCGGAAGGGTATCCCCTGCCTTTACGATCCGGATATGGGTGAGGTCAGAGGAATTTCTGCGTTCTTCCAGGGCCTTCTTTTTGGCAGAAACAGAACCGATAAATACTGCCTTGATTTCCGCACGCAGGGGTGTCCCGTCCAGATCCATCATGGAATAAAGGATATCCCATTCCCGCAGTCTGCCCTCAAAAAGGGACTGGGTTCCCCAGAGGATCTTCACATAGTTAGGTTCATGAATATCCCCGTTGTAGGTATAGATCAGGCCTTTCAGTTGTTCGATCTGCTGGTCCACCGGCTGGGTGGTCATCACTCCGGTACTGTCAAAAAAGAAATCCATGTTGAATACCTTTGACCCGGCTCCCCGGAACTTCACCGTTTCGGCTGAAATCCCAAGCGGGGAAGAATTGGTGGAATACTTCAGTTCTGATTTATCGCTGTACTTGTCAGGATTTACCAGCACGTCGTATTCTCCGACTTTATCGGAGAAATCCGGCTTTTTGTAAGCCACCAGTTTCATTTTGGTCAACTTTCCGGAATCCATAATCAGCGGGCTGCGGAGTTTTCAATCATTTCGGAAATCCTTTCCTGGCATTCTTTTTCAATTTCCTTCTTGGCGTTTTCTATGAGTTGTTTGACCTTTTCAAAACTCAGGTTTTCCTCACGGTTGTATTTAACAGAATCTTCCATTACTTCCCCTCTGATTACCAACTGTTTAATAATTAAAGTCATGTCAGCTGTCTTTTTTAAAATGTTTATACTTCAGGGTCAGGGTTTCGATGGCCAGTTCATTTTTGGTACTTCCCAGGGCAGACAATTCCCAGGACAATGGAATTGCCTTGAAAACGGTCCAGGATGAAAGAGGGTCAGCGTTGGGTCCCAATAGAATCACCTGCAAATCCAGGGGCTGGAATTTGAAATATTCCAGTGCATTCCTGCACCAGGTATCCAGGCTGGAATTTTGGATCAGGCAGCGTTTGAGCACCAAGTCCGAGTATTTGGGAGGGGAAGGGAGATAATGAATATAATTGTTATCTCCCCCCTCCATTTTTTCGGTGACTTTTACGGTGACCTTCAAACCGGAAACCTCCTGAAAGCTGCAGTCCATTTCCGGAAAATCATTGAATTTGACTTTGAAATAGAAAGCGGTAGGTGGAGCATATCCGTCCTGAAAGAAACTGGTGTCCCCCATATTGCTTAACCGTTGGCTACGGTAAGTCCTTCGTGCGAAATTTCGATGGTTTCAATTGCCACCTCATTTGCATCAGACTTGAGATCTGTAGAACTGATCTTGGAAGGCCAGGCGTTGTTGAGTGTCCAGGTCATGGTAGGTGCTCCGGATTCATCCAAAAGTTTAATGACCACATTCTGCCGTTCAATGGTATTCATTTTGATTTTATTATACCAATCCCAAAACGAATTGTCATTTACAAAAACACCCTTTTTCATGGTGACATGACTGTTTTTGATGATACCGGGCATATTGATTGTTGAAAATACGGGGCTGTTCCCGTGTCGGTATTCAATCGGCTGAGCTTCGATTTCCAGGCCACTAACCTCCTGAAAAGGAATGTTGGTAGTACTACCCCAGTCTACGGAAAAATAAAACTTGGGTAATGGCCAATTACTGTCTTGTGCTTCTCCTGCCATAATTTCTAAAATTTTTTGTTGCTAGATATGTTATATATGTAAGTACTGTTTTTGATTAAGATTTCTGCATTTGCTGCTCGAAGGTCACCACGATAAATTCGGCAGGTCTTACGATTGCCAGTTTTACAGTGATCAGCATTTTTCCTTCCAGGATATCCAGAGCAGTCATGGTAGTTCCCAATCCGATCTGCACATCAAATGCGTCTTCCGGAGAAGAACCTGCAAGAGCTCCCTGCTTCCATTTTTCAACCAGAAAGTTGGAGATCAGGCTTTTCACAGTAACCCAGGTATTGGCGTCATTGGGTTCAAAAACATAGGCTCTGAGTGCCAGTTTGATGGACTGTTCGAGCATGATCATGGTACGTCTTACGTTGATGTATCTCCAGTCCAGGCTGTTACCGTCCAGTGTTCTTCCTCCCCAGACCAGAGTTCCAACCCCGGGGAAAGTACGGATGGCATTGATTGATTTACCGGAAAGCGCATTTACGTTAAGATCTTCCTGCTGGTCATGGGTAATGTTGACCGCAGGTTTGACTACGGAATTCAGGCCCACGTTTGCTGGGGCTTTCCAGACACCGCGGCTGTTGTCCACCATGGTATAGATACCGGCCATTGCAGGGGCAGCCGGAAGAAGGTTCATCACAGCCCGGATTTCATCAAGAAGTGAGGAATAGGTTGGGCTGGTGGCCAAAAGTCCGAGGTGGTGGTTGCTTTCTTTGTTTTTGATAAAGCCAGGCAATAGCTTCTCCACATCTTCATCGGAAAGTTCGGGTCTGTCCGTTTTCAGCAGTGCTTTGAATTCATCCTGGGATTTAGGAAAAGCATTCACCAG
>DATIAI010000105.1:0-3259 GCA_035458065.1 Algoriphagus sp.
TTGAATTCCCTTTTCAAAGGATTTGTAATCCGATAATAACCAACTCAACACACCAACTTAAACCCATAACCCCGCACGTTCAGGATCTGAATGGCAGGATCGTCCTGAAGTTTTTTGCGGAGCTTAGTGATGAAGACATCCATGCTACGGGCGTTGAAAAAATCGTCCGAACCCCAGATTTGGGTTAGAATCTTCGTTCGATCGGTGATGTCATTCGCGTTTTCCAGTAAAATCTGAAGCAATTGTGATTCTCTGGAGGTGAGCGGATGTTCGTTTTCTCCAAGTTTTAAGAGTTGCCTCGTAGGATGAAATTCATATTTTCCCAACACAATCCAGTCACTTTGGCTTTGACGGATTCGGATTTTGTCCAAATGAGCTTTGATGCGGACGATCAATTCCTCCATGCTGAAGGGCTTTCGCACGTAGTCATTAGCGCCAATTCCAAAGCCTTTGACCACGTCTTCGGTCTGGCTTTTGGAAGTAAGAAAAATGATCGGGGTATAAGGATCGATTTTGCGGATTTCCGCCGCTAAGGAAAAGCCGTCTTTTTTGGGCATCATCACATCCAGGACCAGCACATCCGGCTTTTGCTGCGAGTAGCTTTCCCAGGCTTTTTGTCCATCTCCACAAAGGCGAACCTTGAAATCTCGGCTTTCAAGACTTTCCTGAATGATCGTTCCCAAGGCTAATTCATCCTCGGCCAGTAATACATTGATTTTGCTCATGGCCAGATAGTGGTAAAGGCAGTATGTTTTGTAGCAGTGTCCAATTCGATTGAGCCACCGTGTTTTTCGAGGATTTTTTTCACGTAATAAAGTCCGATTCCAAACCCTTTTACCTCATGCAAATCTCCTTGTGGAATTCGGTAAAACTGTTCAAAAACCCTCTCCTTTTGAGCAGAAGCGATATTTCCACCGTTGTCCCAGATTCGTATACGGCTGTTTCCATTTTGATCCAGGCAAATCCGGATCAGGTCGCCGCCGTATTTGATCGCATTGTCCAGTAGGTTTGAAATGACATTCTCGAAGTGAAAGGGATCTGCCAATATCGGTTTGCAATGGGAGGGAAGCGTGAGTTCGATGGATTTTTCGGGAGCCATGGTCTGGAATTTCTGCACCAAACTTCGCAGTAAAACTTCAGGATCTACAGGTTCGGGATGCAATGGCAACTGGTCCGAATCTAATGTGGCAGTTTCGAGCAATTTTTCCACCATTTGATTGAGCTTGTGCATTTGCGATTTGGAGATCCCGAGGTATTTTTTGGTTTTTTCAGGATCATTTCCCGGATTGAATTTTTCAATTCCTTCGATTGCTGAAAGGGTGGTTGCTATCGGAGTTTTGAACTCGTGAGTGATATTGGCGATGAGATCCTGCTTGATTTCAGCGATTTCCTTTTGGTTTTTAATCGTTTGGTAGAGGTAGTAAAAGGCATAAACTATGATTCCCAAAAAAGCCAAAGACGTCGCGATTTCGAAGATTCCGCGCCGCACTAAAGTCTTGGAAATAATTTCAAAATGTATTTCTAAAGACTGACCCGGAGGCAAAAACGTAGAACGCGAAACAGTAATGTAGGATAAATCCGATTTTTTCTCTTTGGCTTTTGGAGGCTCGACAATTTCTCCGGTTCTGGGGATTCTCCTGGTGGACTGTATGAGTTCGTAGTCAATTTCGATTTTTCTGCGATCCAATTCTGCCTCGAGAAAGGACTTAATTTTGTCAAAATCAAGGGAATCTCGGGTGATGGAAATAATGACCTTGCTAGTGAAATATTTGAGCTGATTAATGCTGTCAGCAGGGTTGTTTCTGTAAAAAATATTCAAATCATGGTTTTTTGCAACTTCCCTCCTTTGGGAAGGATCTAAAAGAACCATTTCAAGGGTGGAGTCAGCTGTTGCCCCTTGCCAAAAAATAGAGTCAATGCCTCCGCTATTTTCTTCATTTTGGATTCTTTTGAGACGGATGTTATTCCGGGTCAATCCTTGTACAGTTCCCCTTGCACTGTCCTGACGATTAATTGTAATGTGCGCTATGTGGTCGGAATCCAAAGAATCAATTTGCAGGAGAGATGGGGGACCGGGTTGATTTGCCATTGAAATGACATCGGTTTTGGCCAATTCAGCAAAATAGCTTTCCAGAGCATTGTCCAATGACTGCTGGATGTCCACGACGAGCTGTCGCCTGATGATTTGAAATTGAGAATACATCCGCCAAGCCTGGACGCCAATAGTAACCAGCAGAGTAAACCCGATTAGAAATCCCAGTCGCTTAAATTGCAGCTTTTTCATGTGGTTGTCATTGACTTTTCATCGGCCAAACCCCCGATTATTAACGGGGCTATCGGGAGAATCTCGCATGGTTTAGAGTCATCTTTATTTTGTCCGGCTCGATTTCCCGAAGCTAAATTAAGAGCTTAAATAAAGCGAAAAACCGAGGTTAACACACGTTAACAGTGCTTAACGCTTTGACCATCACACTTTTTATTGGTTTGTGTCGACATCAAAACAAAGCTCTTTTTAGACAAAAACCCACTTTCCTTATGAAATCAAAACTCCTTTTTCTCACGGCATTCTCCTTTTTTACGATGAATGCAAATCAGGCACTTTCACAAAACCTTTCCGGAAGGGTCTATTATAAAGCTTCCAATCAGTTGATCTTTAACTTGGACAGTACCGAAATAAGTCCGGATGAAATGGCTGAGATGGAGGAAATGATGAAAAAACCATGGGAGAGGGATTACATTCTTTCTTTTACCCAGACAGAATCTAACTGGAAACAAGTAGAAAGTTTAGCCAAAGAGCCTGCCCAGCAACCATCCGATGGAATGTCTATCATGCTTTCCGGAAGAGAAGACCAGATTCTATATAAAAACGTTGCCGATCAATCCTTTGCCCAAGAACAGGAATTTATGGGTAAGGAGTTTTTGATCAAAGATGCCTTGGAGACAGCCGAGTGGGAGCTAGTCAATGAGACAAAGAAAATCGGCAAGTATACCGCTCAAAAGGCAACCTACACTCAGATTGTGGATTCCCGGCGATTTTCTACAGAGATGGCGGCCATGGAAAATGTCAAAGACACCATCCAAGTCACTGTCTGGTTTACTACAGAAATTCCTGTGGCACATGGACCGGAAAATTACTTTGGCTTGCCCGGATTAATTCTCGAAGTGCACAACGGGGGGAGGTCATTTTACTGTGAGAAAATAGAATTGAATCCCTCTGCTGAGCCGGTAAAGATCGAAATACCGAAGCTGGGAAAGGTCC
>DATIAI010000106.1:0-8541 GCA_035458065.1 Algoriphagus sp.
AATTCCAGAAATGAAAACTGTGACATCCAATCGTAATTGTTGACCAGTTCGGCTTTATTGGAATTCGCTCCCGAAAAATCCAGAAACTTGGCTAACTGGCTTTGAATGCAAGCCACATTGTGATCCAGCGTAGCTTTATCGAGGAGGTTTCTTTCAGAGGATTTGAAGGATGGGTCGCCGATCATCCCAGTCGCTCCACCAACCAATGCGAATGGCTTGTGACCGGCACGCTGGAAATGAAGGAGAGTCATCACGCCGACCAGGTGACCGATATGAAGTGAATCAGCCGTAGGATCAAAACCCAGATATGCCGAAGCCATTCCTTTGCTTAGGTGTTCTTCGATTTCCGGGGTCATGTCCTGGAGCATTCCTCTCCATTTCAGCTCTTCTATAAATGAATTCATTGAAAAAGGGTCTTTTTATCAGGCTGCAAATATAGGCCATCCCTCTTGAGTATCGAAAGGTTCTTAGGCCTTTCGAATAGATTCATTTTCCATTCTTAAAATCGGAAAGAAACTCCAAGTTGTTTTTTGTTTACTTTGAGCCCAATCATTGACTACCCTATGAAAAAACGTTTTTCTGCTTTGGCGCTGGGATTTGGCCTGCTTTTCGGAGCACAGGCATTAGCGCAAACTTCTCCAAACTGGCTGCGATATCCGGCTATTTCTCCCGATGGAAATCAAATTGCCTTCACCTACAAAGGCGATCTTTATTTAGTTTCAACTTCCGGAGGTAAGGCGACCCAGCTTACTTTTCACGAAGCGCACGACTTCAAGCCTGTTTGGAGTGCCGATGGAAAACAGATTGCTTTTGCATCTGACCGCTATGGCAATTTCGATGTATTCATCATGAATGCTGCAGGAGGTGATGCCACAAGACTCACTTATCATTCCACTGACGAAATGCCGTATGATTTCAGTTCTGATGATCAAAAAGTGATTTTCGGAGCTGCCCGAATGGACATTGCAGAGCACAGGCAATATCCGACCGGCTCACAACCGGAGCTTTATCAAGTGGCTAAATCTGGAGGAAGGATAGACCAGATTTGGACAATACCAGCTGAATATGTGCAAAGCAGCAAAGATGGATCAAAGCTAATTTACCATGATAAAAAGGGTGGTGAAAACGAATGGAGAAAACATCACCAGTCAGGAATCGCCCGTGATATCTGGATGTATGATATTGCAAAAAATGAGCATACGATGCAGACCAAATTCTATGGTGAGGATCGTAATCCTGTTTTCTCTTCTGACGAAACCGAGATCTTTTATCTGAGTGAAGCGAGCGGAAGCTTCAATGTGCACAGCATGCCAATCGGCAATCCCAGCCAAACCCAGTCTTTAACCAGCTTTAGCGGTTTTCCGGTTCGATTTCTTTCTATTGCGGACAATGGCTTGATGAGCTTTAGCTTTGACGGGCAACTTTATACTTTGAAAAAAGGGGAGCAGCCCAAAAAACTGGAAGTGAATATTGCTACTCAATCCATTTCCAATCCTGATAATTACATCACGATCAACGGAGGAGTAAGGGAAATGTCCATTTCTCCAGACGGGAAAGAAATTGCTTTTATAGCTCGTGGAGAAGTGTTTGTCACTTCGGTGGATGGATCTCTGACCAAAAGGATAACCAATACTCCTGAACAGGAGCGTTTTGTGGAATTTGCTCCAGACGGAAAATCTCTGGTTTATTCATCAGAAAGAAGCGGCAAATGGCAGATTTTTCAAAGCTCAAAAGTTCGGGCTGAGGAACCCTTTTTCTTTGCCTCAACCTTACTCAAAGAAGAAGCTATTGTAAGCTTGGAAGAAGATGCTTACCTGCCGAAATTTTCCCCTGACGGGAAAAAACTTGCCTACATCGAAGGCCGGAGAAGCTTGAAAATATTGGATCTCGCAGCTAAATCTTCTGTGACTTTGATGGGGCCAGAGCTGCTTTTTCACATGAGTGACGGAGATCAATATTACACTTGGAGTCCTGACAGCAAGTGGCTTTTGGCTAGTTATAGACCGACCATGACCAACTCTGAAGTGGTGCTTTTGGACGCTGCAGGGAAGGAAAAGATGCGTAAACTGACTCAAAGCGGCTATTCGGATGACAATGCAAAGTGGGTGAATGAGGGCAAGCAGATGATATGGTTTTCCAATCGGGATGGATTAAGAAGTTATGCAACTAGTGGCAGAATGGAAGAGGATGTTTACACGATGTTTTTTGACCAGGCTGCTTGGGACAAATTCAGGTTGAATAAAGATGAATTTGATCTTTTGAAAGAAATAGAAAAGGCGAAAAAGCCAGCTGAGTCTGAGGATAAATCTAAAACTGAAAAGAAAGAAACTGCTGAGATTAAACCCATTGTGTTTGATTGGGATGGATTTGAGGAGCGAAAGGCAAGGCTTACGATCCACTCATCAATTATGGGTGATGCCTTACTTTCCAAAGATGGGGAAAAGCTCTTTTACCTTGCTCGATTTGAAAAAGGGATGAATCTCTGGAGCACCAACCTTAGGACAAAAGACACCAAGCAAGAAATCGCATTGGATGCCAGTTCAGGCAGGTTGGCTTGGGACAAAGACCAAAAGAATCTATTTCTACTGTCGGATGGGAGTATTTCCAAAATCAATCCGGAGACGATGAAGCGGGAATCCATAAAAATTGCCGGAGAGATGACTTTTGACCGAAATGCCGAAACAGCACATCTCTTCGAGCACGTTTGGCTAAGAACAAAGGGTATTTTTTATACGCCTGACATGCATGGAATCGACTGGAATGCGATCAAGCCGGAATATCAGAAGTACTTGCCGCATATCGGTAACAGCTATGAATTTGCAGAAATGATATCTGAGATGATCGGTGAATTAAACGTCTCACATGCAGGAGCCAGATTTTCACGATCTGTACCGATGGCTGATGCTACCGGTTCTTTGGGAATATTCTGGGATTACAAATTTACAGGCGATGGAATCAAAGTGACAGAAGTATTGAAAGGCGGACCTTTGGACAAAGCTGAAATCGATGTGAAACCGGGAATGATTATCGAGCGGATCGATGGAGAATTGATCACAGCCACCATGGATTTTGCAAAGCTTCTCAATAGAAAGACTGACAAATTCACCTTGATTGAGGTGCTGGATCCGGCAAATCAAAGCCGAAAACAATATACGATTAAGCCGATTTCCCTGGCTGCTGAAAACCAATTGCTCTACAAGCGATGGGTGAAAAAGAATCAGGAGGAAGTGGAGAAGCTTAGCGGTGGCAAACTTGGCTACGTGCATATTCCCGGCATGAGTGACGGTCCCTACCGAAATGTGTATGAGGATATGATGGGTAAATATTTTGAAAAAGACGGCATGATCGTCGATACCCGATTCAATAGTGGGGGAGATTTGGTGGCGGATTTAGCGATGTTTTTTACAGGTGAGACATTTCTGACTTATGCCACTGCTGATAAAGTCGTTGGTGGAGAGCCAACTTCACGCTGGACCAAACCGACTTTGGCGATGTTTAATGAGGCAAATTATTCTGACGGACATTGTTTTGCCTGTGGTTATACAGACTTAAAAATTGGAAAAACTGTGGGGATGCCGACTCCGGGAACCTGTTCATTCGCAGGTTGGGAAGGATTGCCAGATGGAACACGATGGGGAGCTGTGCCGATTTCCGCCAAAAACAAAGCAGGAGAGTGGTTGGAAAACAATGAAACAAGGCCACAGTTTGAAGTGAAAAATATGCCCGGGCAAATTGATATTGGAATAGACCAGCAGCTGGAAAAAGCAGTGGAAGAACTGCTGAAAGATGTAAAGTAAACATGCTTGGAATGAAAAAACCCGATCAAAATCGATCGGGTTTTTTTAATGCTTATCCACTCTTAATAATTACTGGTATTGCTTGGTGTTCAGTGATTCATCATTTTTGAAAAACTGAGTCATTTTTGCAAAAGAGCTGTCGAAGTATCCTTCAAGCATTCTCTTAATGATGAATGTTCTGTATTCATCTTTAGAAACGATCGGAAAATATTCGTGGCTTTTTCCATAGGATTTGTGGCTTACAAATCCTTTTCTTTCAAGAATTCTAACAATGGTGGACACTGTATTGTATGCAGGCTTGGGCTCTGGCATTGGGGTTAGGATATCTTTAACGAAGCCTCGTTCAATATCCCAGAGGATCTGCATAATCTCCTCTTCTGCTCTTGTTAATGGTTTCATAAGGTGTTAAGTTTTAAATCAATAGAAAATTATTCGTTTAGTTTCTTAATTCCAAAGGAATTATTAAAATATTTGTACTATTTAGTTTACAAAAAATACTAAAATCCTGATTTTAAACTATATAAAAAGAAACAAGGCCGTTTCAGACGGCCTTGTTTTTTTTAAAAATGTTGCTTAGGCTGTCCGAAGCTTTATAATTCCGGAGGCATGAAGCAACTTTACTATCGGATAGGTGGGATCAAATTCATACCATTTTACGGCGAAGTTTGGTCTGTTTGGAAGTTTGTGGTGGTTGTTTTGGAATAATTCCCCAAGCATCAAGACATCCAAAAGAAGGGAATTTTTTGATTGGTCGTTGTTGTCAAAATTGGCATAACCATACTTATGTCCGCTCCAGTTTACGATTGCACCATGAACAGGTCCCATCAAAAAGTGGATTGGCAATAAGAAATACATCCACCAATGAGTCCCGGGCAATTCAAAGACCGAAATGCAAAGCACATAGATAAGGACATATACCAAAATCCAACTCACTCGAATAGCCATATTGTCCGCGAATTTGTCAAATTTATCCCAAGTTGGGATATCCCTTGAAAATCGCTCTTCGGGCTTTAGCTTAAAGCTGAAGTAATCATTGTAGATATTTTTGGTTTTCCACATCATTGTAAAAAGGTTTTCGGTATGATGTGGGCTATGTGGGTCCTTAGGGGTGTCAGAGTAGGCATGATGCATTCTGTGAAGAATTGCATAAGCTCTTGGAGATAGGTATGAACTTCCCTGCCAGGTCCAAGTGAAAAAATAGAAGAACTTTTCCCAAAACTTGCTCATCAAAAACATCTGATGGGCAGCATACCGATGAAGAAAGAAACTCTGGCAAAACAGGGAGAAATACCAGTGAAGCAGGAAGAAGATAATTATAATCACTTAGGTAATTTTTTAATATTCGTGTAAAGATACGCCGAGCTGATGAACAAAACCTTACCAAAAGAAAATTGGCTTTAAAAAAGCCGCTGATTTGTATCAGTTTTTGGCTGCTATTAATATGAATTATTAACTTGAAATCACATGGATTCAAAAAACAAAGCGGGGGCAATACTAACCAAGATTATTCTGGGAGGGATTTCTATTTTAATAGCTGATTACCTGATGAAAGGAGTCAGTATTGATAATTGGACTACGGGGTTTATTCTGGCCGGAGTGATCATTTTGATCAATTTCACCCTTAAACCAATTATGATCATCCTCACGTTTCCGATAACGCTGATCACATTGGGACTTTTTTTATTGGTAATCAATGCCTGCGTCATTCTGATTGCAGCTTATTTTATTCCAGGTTTTGTGGTGGAGAGTTTCTGGTGGGCTTTGGGCTTTTCCTTGGTTTTAAGTTTGATCAATGGAATTTTTGGCAATAGTCTTGACTCAAATCGCTAGAGTCTGATCATTGATTCGCTTGTAGGCTTTCAATTCTCCGTTATTGTTTTTACAATAAATCAAAGGCCCTAGAGATTTTTTGACCTCAACCAAAAGAAGTGACTTTTCACCTTCTTCCTGAAGGTCTGTCAGTTTTTCGGTATATATCTTGAACTCACCTAAAATCAGAGAAACTCTTGGTATACAATATTCTTCATTTGCAGCTTCAATCATGTAGCGCTCTTCTTCAGGATCGATACCGATAATTTTTTTCTGGTCAGACATTCCAATCACAATAAATCCCCCTTCTGAATTGGCCAAAGCAGATAATGTTTTCGCAATTTTTTCTTTGGAAGTGATTTTTTGCTTAAAATCCAGTTTTACACCTTCTTTTTGCTTAATTAGGCTTTTGACAAATTCCTCTTCAAATTTTGCTGATTTCATTTATTTCCTTTACTTTCTTATATAATTGTAAACTGAGATTTGCTTTAATTCGTTATTCTGCAAATCAACCTATTTCACCACCTAAGTTTTTGAGATATGTCAATCACAAACCCTGGATTTGACCCCCAAATTATTGATAATTTAAAAGCTGAACTTAAGAAGTCAGGCAAGTCTTTTAAGATCATTCCTGACGAGGAGAATTCTGACGAATTTGTCAATTTTTATTTTATTGGAATGTTCGAAGGCAAAGAAGCTATCTACGATGCTGCTCTTTATACCCTAAGGCTTCACCATGCAAGTGAGGTGTACGAATTGGCCGAACATGAGGCTGCCAAAAAATTTCCGAACTTCAAAGGTATCAACTATGAGGAGGACGAAAATGGCAACATGAAGCCTCTGACCAGTGAGGAAGAAGAAATTGGCTGGTTCATAACCGAAATCATCATGGAGATGGAGGAGGAAGAAACCGTCAAAGTTCAGGAGTTTATAGATATCGATACCAGCCATGATTATGGAGTTGGCCTTGATGCCGCTCTGAATGTTGAGGAAATTTCAGAAAAAGTTATTGCTAAGTTCGTACAGGAATTCAATGACGATACGTTGGTCTTAGACGATACTCTTTATGCCTTCCAAACTGAGGAAGACGAAATTTGAGGTAAAATAATTTCAAAACATCCTGCTTTTGCGCTGGTTTATTCATCAGCGCTTTTTTTATGCTTAAAGTTGCCTGGACAGAATCTTACGCACATCCATTGCCGGTTGGTCATCGTTTTCCGATGGAAAAATACAGCCTCTTGCCTGAGCAGTTAATTTATGAAGGTACATTGACAGGGGCAAATTTCTTCAAACCGGAACCTTTGGATGAAAAATGGATCCTCAATACACACGAAATCGGATATTTCAACAGGTTGACCAAGCTTGAGTTATCCCGGTCAGAAATCCGTGCTACGGGATTCCCTCTTTCTTTCGATTTGATAAGGCGTGAGATTCAGATCGCCTCAGGATCTGTTCAGGCAGCTGTATTTGCCTTGGACCACGGAATCGGGATGAATATCGCAGGTGGCACACATCATGCTTTTTCGGATAGGGGAGAAGGATTCTGTCTGCTCAATGACATTGCTATTACAGCCAATTTTCTTTTGGAAAACCAATTTGTGAAGCGAGTATTAGTTGTTGATTTGGACGTTCATCAAGGAAATGGAACCGCGGAGATTTTCAAAGGGAGAAATGAGGTTTTTACTTTCAGCATGCATGGAGAAAAAAACTATCCCCAAAGAAAGGAAAAGTCCACCCTCGATATTGGCCTTGCAGACGGAACTAGTGATCTTGAGTATTTGGATAGGTTAAGTCAAAATTTGCCCAGGATTTTGGAAAAGTTTAAGCCGGATTTTTTGATTTATCAGTGTGGAGTGGATGTCTTGGCAACTGATCAATTAGGACGTTTAAACTTAAGTCTGGTAGGTGTAAGAGAAAGGGATAAAATGGTGTTGACTTTTGCAAAAAACCACCATATTCCAATCATGTGTTGCATGGGTGGAGGATATTCCAAACATATCAAAGACATAATTGACGCCCACGCTCAGGTTTTCAGGTTGTCGCAAGAGCTTTATTTTTAATCAGTTAACTGAAATTAACTGACAGATTTATTGTCCTTTCTTGCAAAATCAATACTTTCTATATATTTGCGGCCTGTCAACCATAACGTATTAAAAGTGAAAAAGGGATTGAAATTCTTCGGAGTACTGGCACTGGCTTCAGTACTTTTCTATTCATGTGATCAAAAAACTGCTTCGACTGCTGAAACTCCTTCTTCTGGAGAAGGAATGGCTGCGGGTGAAATGAAAGTGGCTTTCGTTTATACAGACTCAGTAATCAACAAGTATGATTACTTCAAAAAGATGTCTGAGGAAATCACCTCAAAAGGTCAAAGGTTTGATTCTGACCTTCAGTCCAGAGCTAAAGGATTTGAGCAGGAAGTTGCGACTTTCCAACAAACCGGTGGCAATATGACACCTAACCAAGCCAGAGCCAAGCAAGATGAATTGATGCAAAAGGAGCAAAACCTGATGACATACAGAAACAACTTAATGCAGGAATTGTCTGCAGATGAAGCGAAGTTGATGAATGATGTGTACGAGCAAGTTCAGACTTACATTAAAGACTATGCTAAGGAAAACGGAATTGATCTTATACTGAGCTATACCCGAGGCGGAGCTATGTGGTATGCAAATGACGCGATTGATGTCACTGCATCAGTAGTAGAAGGATTGAATAAAAAATATGCTGCAAATCCTACAGGAGCTACTCCTGTTCCAGCTGATACTACAGCTAAGAAATAATACTTGATAAACCTCAAATTCTAAAACCCGGATTTTGTCCGGGTTTTTTTGTGGGTAAAAATTGGGTATTTTTGCGCCTCTATCGAAAACCCGAACGAAATGAAAATCACGGAATTTTTAAAACACAATTACCGCCACTTCAATGCAGCAGC
>DATIAI010000107.1:0-11444 GCA_035458065.1 Algoriphagus sp.
GGCATTGGGAACAATCAGTTTTAGAAAACCTAACGGGTAGTTATTAGAAGAAATTCAAAAAAAAGGAGAGAAAAATCCCTCCTTTCAAATTTAAAATTATTTCACCTTGCTGAAGGATTCAAACTCCTGATTTAGCTTCTCATCACTTTCGTCTCCATCCGAATCTACAATTATCCGGTATCTGAACGTGGCCGACTTACCTGGAGCAATTTTGAAATTCAATTCTTCTTTGCCACCGCTCAATGACTTTTGTCCAAGAGTATTCGCTGCAAACAAGCCATAACCTCTGGCGTGCCAATAGGTAGGAAATCCTGGATTAGCAGGATGGTCGATAATTGCAAGGTCGATCTTTTCACCGTTGATCTCTCCTGAAAGATCTACCCAGTTTGCTCTGGTGCCCCATACCGCATCACCCTCTTTTCCTGCTGCACTTCTGTAGAGTCCATTAACACCGGAATTATTCAAAGTAGGAACTGCAGTGGCGATCCCACTGGCATCGGTAAAAATCTCCGGCTTGTCGGATGGATGTTCCAATTGACGGGCTACCCTGATTCCCAGCATGCCTTCCTTGTTATCGGTCATAGCAACCTCTTTTGACTGCGCAGTCAGAGTTGTGATCCGGTCGATTACCCGCTTATTACCTTCTACACTGAACACAAAAGTGGTCTTTTCCTTGAGCAATACTTCTCCTTTGGAATTTACCCAATCCATTCCCACTTCCAGTTCCGCTTTGTCTTTACCATCTTTGGATTTGAGAATTCCTGTATGAACAATGCTTCCATACGCGTCTTTTTTCTCCGCAGGAATCGCATCCGAATTGTTCCAAAAATCCAAGCCATTGACATCTCCATAATTGAACCAAAGCCCGACATGGTGCGGGTGATCCACCCGTTCTCCCGGACGTGGTGCAAGCGGATAGCCCCGGGTGATGTCATTTCCTTTAGCGGATTTGATCGGGTATAATACCGGCTTGTCGATAGTTTCCGGGTAGATATAGGCCGTAAATAATTCTCCATTCACCAAGACTTCCACCTTTTTCTCAGCATCCTTTCTCACCAAAGTCACCGAATTGGCCTTTTTTGGCGGTTCAGCTTTTGTGGAATTTTTCACTTCTGGGGATTCAGAATTGGAAATTAAAATCAGGCCGGTAAGAATTCCGGTCTTTAATAGACTAAACATGTTTTGATTGATTTATTAATATTGAAATACTTTTCCTCCGGCCAAAACTTCCTGTTTCGCTTCATCGAAAGTCACAAACTGTCCAGTTCTCAAAGCAGCGGTAGTCATGATATTTGCAATGGAATGGTTGTAACCTGCCATCACATCAGCATTTGGCTTTTTGCGGGAGCGGACACATTCCATCCAGTTTCTCATGTGGGCTGAAGTGAGATCATCCACTCCGGTATCTGCACCTGTCTCGGTCTGAACGGCTTCCCCCAGTGCCATTTCAGGCAAAAGATTGGCTTTCATTCCCATTGCCTTAGCATTTCTCTCATTTAGTCCGCCGTTTGGCGTAATCTTGTTAGTATCTAGATTGAGCTCACCTCCGTTGGAGTAGTAAATTTCCTTCGTGCCGCCCGCTCCGTTGGTGAATCTGGAAGAATAGGTCACTTGGAAGCCCTTGGTTTTATCATCTAATGGCCCATAATCGAATACTGCGGTCATGGTATCAAAGTTCTGTCGACCATCTTTCCAAAGGTAAATTCCACCGTTGGCTGCCACACTTCTAGGATGTGGGAGGTCGGTAAACCAGTGAACCGTATCAATCTGGTGCGCCATCCACTGCCCTGGAATTCCTGAAGAAAACGGCCAAAACAAACGGAATTCAAGGTATTTTCTAGGATCAAATTCCTGCGCAGGGCGATTCATCAGGTATCGCGTCCAATCTGTATCTTCTTTTCTAAGCTGAGTGGCAAGTTCCGTTCTTCTCCATCTGCCTGGCTGGTTTACATTCCAGGTCATTTCTACGGCTACGATGTCTCCAAATTTCCCGTCCTTGATAAATTTATTGGCAGCATGGTAGTTGGCTCCGCTTCGTCTTTGCGAACCAATCTGAATTACCTTTCCGGTTCGTAGAGCGGCTTCTTTTGCAGCACGGGCGTCCGCCATAGTCTCAGCAAATGGTTTCTCCACATAGACATCACGTCCAGCCTCCACGGCTTCTTTGCAGTGTAAAGCATGTTGAAAATCTGCAGTACTGATGATCACTGCATCAACATCCTTGCGGTCGTACAGCTCCTCATTATTTCTGGCAGTGGCAATGGTATTTCCGGTTTTTTCTTTGACAAAGGCAACCGCTTCATCTCTTCTGCGGTTCCAGATATCTGAAACTGCCGTGAATTGAAAGTTCATTTCTTTGGCATGAACCTGCATGGCAGGGATCAAAGCTCCTCTGGCACGGTCTGAAAACCCAACAATACCGACATTAACCCGGTCATTGGCACCCAAGATTTTACTATAACTACTGGCTGGAAATGCCAAAGCACCTAAGCCAACTCCGGCGGTAGTGAGGACTGACTTTTTAAGAAAGTCTCTTCTGGAATTATCTGTACTCATGGTTGTTATGGGGTTATTGGTTTACCCTTTTTCTTTAATTGCTAAAAAGACAAAAAAGGGCTTTGTAATTCAGTCTTATGAGAATACCTACTATTTGGTCGATTGGGCTACAAGGCTGTTGAAAATTTCTAACTGTTCCTTTAATGCCTCTACCCTATCAGCAGGTTTGGTTCGCGCTTCCAACAAGATCCAACCTTGATAGTTCATGCTAGCAAAGAGTTTGAAAAGTTCAGGGTAAGGATAATCACCCACATTGAATTCTCTGACGTGGACCGTGTCTCCAAACCATTTTTTTACACTGTGAAAGTTTTGCTCAAGTCCGGGAGGGAGAAGATCCTCCGCATTGGAATTCCAGCAAATTTTCACATTAGGCTCGGTCACCTGTTCAAAAATCGCCTTCATGTTGGGTAATTCTTGAGTTAAATGTCCATGCACCTCCACACGTATCAGTTGGCCGTAGTCTTTTGCATACTTCCCAACCTCATTAAAGGAAGCGGCGATTTGGGCGATGGTTTTTTCTTTGGAAACTCCTTCAGGCAGTGTATTAGGCTTGACCTTGATCCCTGTAGCTCCGATATCGTGGCAAAGCTTGATGTACTCCTTGGTGCCTTCGATGTTTTCTTTGAGTTTCACAGGATCAGGACTGTGATATTCGTAGTTGCTGCCATAACCCAGGCAGGTGACTTTACTATCAGCAAAGCGTTTTTTCACTTCAGCCCTTTGCTGTGCAGTAAGATTGATTTCTACAGCATGAGCATGTTGAGTCCTAAGTTCTACGCCTAAGACTCCTGACTTTTCACAATTTGCTATCAGCGTGGAGAGATCCCAGTCTTTGCCCCATTCATAGGTGACCAGGCCAAACTTCATTCCTGATTTTAATGGTTCGGCAAATGCAGGAATCAAAGGAAGCACTGTCAACCCCAATCCTGCGGCAAGGCTTTTTTGGATAAAATCCCGCCTTGATAAATCCTTCTCTATCATAGGTTTAATTATAAGGATAAAATCCGGACCTAACCCTTAGAAGCGGGGACTAATTCTGCGCAATCGATTTAGAAAAAAGTTAAAGGTCCAAGAAGTGGATGGCTTTTATTGGATATAGATCCGGATTTAGGAACTATTAGGCAGGTGGACAAAATGGCGAAATTTCAGTTTCCTATCGACACTATTTCAAGACTTTACAGCCTTCCCAAATTCTTGATTAATCCAAGCCATTGGGATGTCTGCTTCGAAAATTCCCTCCCCCAAATCAATCCGATTTTCCAAGCGTCCCTCTTGCTTAAATCCCAATGACTCATAAAAATGAATTGCCTTTTTATTGCTTTCCCTAGAAATGAGTTCTACCCGAAGGATATCCGGGCGGGAAGTTTTTACTTCAATTAAAAATGCAGAAAAGAGGGCACGGCCAAGTCCCATTCCCTGAAAATCCGGATGGACGGCAACAGTCAATTCCGATAATACATGGGAAAATACTTTAGGTTCCAACTTGTAGGCATGGATTTCTCCGATGATGTTCATGCTATCAAAAGCAATCAGGCTAAGCCCAGTCTCGTGGGATTTTTTCAAAAAGTTCTTCACATATTCTCCAGAAATCTCTTCCGAGGACCTTGCAAGGTTGCCTGAAATTTGGGCAACTTTCCGATAGAGGTCAAGGATTTCAGGCCAATATTCAGTTCTGCTTTTTTTGATTTTTTTATCCATCCTGATTTATGGATTTAGTGAGTCCTTTTTGATCAAGTTTCTGACTTCATTTGACAATTCGGACATCCAATCAAAATTAAAGTTTTCGGCAGTAACCCGTGAATAAAAGGTGTCACGGATAATCCCCCAAAGTTTGCCGGATATTGTCACGGTAGTACCCAAATAGTTGCTCCAAACCGGCAATACTGCCGAGGTAATTCTTTTACTAAACTGCTCCAAAGTAAATGCGAAAAGTGGGTTTTCCCGGTTACGGACCAATTGCATCTGGAAGAGAACAGTTTCCCTGTTTGCCATCAAAAAATCGAGGTATTCCGGATCGAAATGCTTAATTCTTCGGATCTGATATGACAGCATATCAAGCCGCCCCAGATGTTCCTTCATCAACAATTCGATAAATGTCTCTTTATCCCCAAAAAAATGATAAAATTCGGATTTGTTCCTATTCAATTTCTTGGCAATGCCTTCCACTTGAATTCCTGATGGACCTTCTTCAGAAAATATTTCAAAACCTGCATCCATCCAGATTTGGTAGCTTCCATTTTTTCCAAGTTCTACGGTTTTAGAGGCTTTATCAAATTCCATTTTAGCAAATACTTCAAATTTTTGATTTCCTTTTTCATTACAAAAAAACTCTAATTCTCCCCTTTGGTTTGGTTTATTTGGGCGTTGAAAATGGAAGGCAGATCTTTCATTTTTTACAGATTTAATTCAAATTATAACTTACCCTTATAAAAATGCCCGATTCAAGAGAATTTTAGAGTCTGAATTGCAAATTCCCCTATTGGGTAAATTTTGGCAATGGGTTTAGGGAAGAATACCGAAGCGGACGCAACTAATGGTCTTTTGGGGAGACTTCCTCTTTGGAGCGGGTGCAAACGATACAGAATGTTAACGAACTGAAACAAATTGTATTTCATATGCTTTTGACCGATGTGAATTTCCAGATAAAGGATAACGCCTGTGAGGCCCAATTAAAAACCATGATTTCAATAGTACCAGTTAATCAAAGGAAAGTTCCCAAACACAAAGAAAAAGACCAACAATTTTGTCTAGCTGCACATGATAATGGCAGTGCCAAAAGAATAATAAATCAGGTCTAAACCAGTGCTTCCTGTTTGTAAAAAAATTTCAAGGATAATCTTCAGGTAAGCCTACTTTTCTTTGCTTCCTCCTGCTCCTATTGGGATTCTTACATAGACATAAAGACTGGAGTTTTTTAGATTTTCTGTTTCCGGTTTGTACACATCCACCACTCCATAGAAGTAATTTACCCCAAGGCTGGTACTCACAGGTCCATCATTGAACCGATATCCCAAGCCCCCAACCATTCCAAAATCCAAACGGGTATAGTCATCCCGAACATCTCTTTTGTATTCCAATTCACCTCCCAAATCCTCCTCGTGGAAATAATCATAGGCTTTGTACCTCAATCCCGGTTGGATACCTCCTTCAACAAACACTTTCCCAAGACGTTGTTGCCACATAATTGGGGCATAAAAGACATTTACTTTAGTGGTCAGCTCCCCGTTTACGTAGACCTCATCAAACTCTGGATCACCGATAGAATAGGTCGGCATCCCACTGGCGCCGACATTGGATTTGACATGGACTCCGGTGGAGATAAACCCTGTGTTGCTTTCGGTCATCTTAATATGAAAGAAAAATCCGAGGTTAAAATTATTGAGTCCCTCGGCTCCTTCCTTATCTAAATACCAAGAGCGATTGTATCCACCATCGAGACCAAACTCGATTTTGCCGGAATTCAATTGGTCTCCGAAAATCGCCACTATCAGAACTTGGGCTTGGGAGGAAAGAGGCAGGAAAAGAAGAAAAAGAAAAACTTGATGTATTTTTTTCATGAAGGGAAAAGACGAATAACTAATAAGATCCAATTAGCTGAATTATTAGGGCATATCTCAGATTAGGACCTCTTGCGTTTTGATTCATGGAATTAATAAAATGAAAATCCGAAAATCTGCCAGCAAGGGAATTTAAAGCTTCGAATCTTGCTGAAATTCATCAACTGGCCACGGACCAAAACCAACAGCAGGTGAATTTTTATCATTTTGAAATCTGGAACCTTCCCTGCCTTTTTGCCTGCGGTCATCTGCATGATTTTTTGATTTTGGATTAAAGAGAAGGCATGCGAAGCTTCAAAAAACCGGTCCTCCAAGGAAGACCGGTTTCTGTAAATTACTTTTTAGTCTCGATGGTAACTTTTTTGATTTTGCCGGTAAACTTGGATGAAGCCCCATAATCGGCTACCCAAGGTCCTTCATCAATACCCACATCTGCCAAATCATCCACAGAGAAGATCCCAGGCTGGGTCTTTTCCAGTCTACCTTCACCTGCCTTTTCACCATTGATCAGGAAGGTTCCCGTGCCCCCTTTTCCCGGACCTCCACCGTCATATTTGAAATCATACACCAAAGTGTATTTGCCTGGTTTAAGTGTCTGATTTGCATTTATGGTGGTAGTTTCTAATCCGAGAAAGTTATAGCTGAAGGAAGGCTTGCCATTCTTCACATAGAAGCTGAGGCCTCCAAATTTTCCACCTTGGCAAACAATTGCTCCGTTAGCATTGGCACCGACTTCCACCTCAGCGGTCATTGTGTATGCTGTACTTCTTAAATCGATAAACACGTCAACGCCCATTCCTTTCATTCCTTCTCCATAGGTGACGGAGGTTCTACCTTCCATGATGGCTGGTCTTCCTACTGCGGAAGCACTCATCCGCTCAAAAGTTCGGTCATCAAGTGGAAGGGCATGAAACTTTTCTGCTTCTGCCATAAATAGATCCTGCATAGCTTTCAATTTTTCAGGATCATTTGAAGCTAGATTATTTGCCAAACTGAAGTCTTCCTGAGTATTGAATAGCTCCCATTGGTCTTCCTGAAAGGTCGTATAAGGCTGAGGCAAATAAGGAGCTTTGTGGATCGTACGCGCATACCAACCATCTTGATAAATAGCTCTGTTGCCAAACATCTCAAAGTACTGAACAGTGTGCTTTTCGGCAGAACCTGCATCATTGAAGGAATAAACAAGACTGGTTCCTTCCACTGGATCCTGAGGTATTCCATTTACAGACTTTGGTGCAGGTACTCCGGTAATCTCATAGACAGTTGGAGCGATATCGATCACATGCCCAAACTGAGAACGGATTTCACCCTTAGCCTGAATTCCATTTGGCCAATGGATGATCATCCCGTTTCGGGTACCGCCGAAGTCAGACGCAACTTGCTTGGTCCAGGTAAATGGAACGTCTGTTGCCACCGCCCAACCGGCCGCCATGTGCGGATAGGTGTTGTCGGAACCCCACTCGTCATAGTGCTTGAGCATGTCCTCCACTGTTTCAGGCACTTGGTTGAAATAGGTCATTTCGCTGTACATCCCGTTCATTTGGCCTTCTGCACTGGCTCCGTTGTCACCGGCGATGAAGACGATCATGGTATTTTCCAACTCACCCATTTCTTCCAGGGAAGAAATCAACCGTCCGATTTCATAATCTGTATGCTCCGCAAAACCTGCAAAAACCTCCATTTGTCGTGCAAAAAGTTTTTTCTCATCCGCAGAGAGTGAATCCCAATCTTTGATTTCCTTTGGTTTGGGTGCCAATTGAGTATTGGCCGGAATGATTCCCATTTCTTTTTGGCGGGCAAGCGTCTCCTCTCGGAGCATATCCCATCCCTGATCAAATTTCCCTTTGTATTTGGCAATATACTCTTTGGGAGCGTGGTGAGGAGCATGAGTTGCACCCGGTGCATAGTACATGAAAAATGGCTTCTCCGGGTTGAGTGCATTGGTGAAATTCATCCAGGAAATAGCCTGATTGGTCATATCTGTGGTGAAGTGGTAATCCGGATCAGTTGGAGTCTCCACCTGTGTCACCCCATCATAGATCAAAGGCTGCCATTGGTTGGTCTCTCCACCCAGAAATCCGTAGAATTTCTCAAATCCGGAGCGGGTTGGCCATCTGTCCTGAGGTCCACTGATAGACAGTTCCCAAGGTGGTACTTCGTGGCATTTCCCAAATTGAGCCGTGTTGAAGCCGTTTAATCTAAGCACCTCGGCCAGAGGCGTGATGCTCTGCGGGCGGACAGAAGTATAACCAGGATAGGTACTTGCCAATTCCGTGATCACTCCCATGTTGTTCGAATGGTGATTGTATCCTGTGAGTAAAGCTGCACGAGTAGGTGCGCAAAGCGCGGTGGTATGAAAGCGATTGTAGCGCAAACCATTTTGGGCTAGTTTGGCCATATTGGGCATGGAAATCGGACCACCAAAAGCTTCTGAAGCGCCAAATCCCATGTCATCGATCAGAATCACCAAGACGTTTGGAGCTCCTTTGGGCGCTTTCACCTCGAAACGAGGAGGAGGGGTAGTATTGCGCACATCCAAGTCACTGTAGGATGGACGGTCTGGCTCCTCAATGGGTAAAATTGTACGGTCAATTCCGTCACTGGCTGGAACAGACGCTGTACTATCTTCGGGTGTTTTCGTTTCGCATGCCCAAAAAGCTGCAAAACCAACAAATACAAGGATTGTTCTCCAAGGTTTAAACATAGAAAAATGGTTATGGTTAATTCTTGTTTAAAGTTGATCAATTGGCTTTAGGCTTTTAATGATAAAAATCAGGCCTTTATAAGAAATGAATCATTGGGTACTTTTTTATACACAATTAGAATTAACCTACCATTCGACACTACATCCAGATAGTCAAAAGGGGTTCGTGAAGCATTATCGATTATCACTCGAAGTCCTATACCAAAACCCAGCTTAATCGATTCAAACAAATTCAAATCCTGTCCGAGATTATTGAAATCTGACCTTTGATTAAGGTTTGGGATTGAACATCTTGGAAACGAGAAAAGGAATTGCAAATTCATTGGGATAGAAGACCGAAATTTATTCCGATAAAGAAGTCCGCCAAGTCAAGGGCAAGTTATCTACTTCTAGTTGTGAGTGGTTTATTCTTGGGAAGGGTAATCAGTTTTTCTCCCCGATTCAGATAAAACTTGAAACTCATCCCAAAGGCATCATTAATATTCACATCCTTGTTATTTGCAAATTGGTGATTCCAATACACCTCATAATTCATTCTTCGCATCACTCGGATTTCAACTCCAAATTGAGCCCTAAATCTGTTTAGATTGGATTGTCCGAAATAGGCGAAGTATTCAACGAAACCAGAAGCGGTTAAAAAAAGATATTCAGTTTTGAGATCCCGCTCCAACATCATTCTCGGCCTATACCTTCCTTTAAAATCACCATCATTAAAGATCCAGTCAAACCGGTTTTTTAAAGTCAACAAAATATTAAAAGGCAGATAGGATCGGGAATTTGCCTCAGTTACCAAGGTATGTTCCTTAAATGGGTTTTCAGCTTCTTTGGGTGAAGCAGAATACTGATATCCTCCCCTTAGCCAAAGGAATTTCCCGGGAAGACTATCATTTCGCTCGGGTAAAAATTTGTAGGCAAATTTTAAAGGAAATGTAAAATAATCATAAAATATCCCAACACCGCCGTCTGTATAGTTGGAACTATCCATCTTAGTACCTGACAGGGTACCATAAAATCTTGAATTGGGACTTATTTTGAAATAAACTTCTACCGCGGGCCAAACTTCCTCTGATTTTCTTCCTATTTGTGCCAGTAGCATTTCACTTCCGGAAAAACTGAAAATCAAAACCAAAAGAATTTTCACAAATGCTTTTTTATTTTGGCATGATTGGTCTTTCATGTTAAAATCAATCTCTCGCAAAAATATGCCCTATGTTGACCGAAAAACATATAGTATTAAGGTTTTCAGTTTCACTTCTGTTTTCTCATTTCTTCAGAGACGGAAAAGAGTATTAGTTAAAAGCTAATAAATGTCCAAATTCCATTCTCAACTTTATCTATGGACTGGAGATGTAAAAATTGACTTTAATATTCAATAAAAACATGAGATAAATTAGGTTTTGAAACTTTTAAACTTAGCAGTTCTCCAGTTATAATTTTTTTTTAACAAGCTCAAAAGAAGATACTTCGGTCAAAAACTCTTTGACCGGTTCATCATTGCTACTATTTAATCATACTGGTATGATTGCGGATATTTATATAATAAAAAAATGTGACCCAATCTCCCGTCGAAGGAAGGAAACACCTTTCCTAAAATTCCAAAATTTTTGCCTTTCGAACTATATCAGTTAACGCTAATAAAATTTTGATTTTTATCGCCAATACTCTCATTTAATGGAGGTTTTGATACAAAAACCAAGCATTCTTAGTGTAAATTGGCAGTAAGAGACCTTAATCCAAAGGAGGGTCTCCCAGCAAGTATACGGATTGAATACATTCAAATTCAAAACAATTTTTCAAAAGGCAAATCGAACACATTTTATGACTGCTGAATCCGGTATTCCGAAAAAAAAATGGTCCAAAACAAAGAAAATTCTACTTGGTGTGGCGGTAGTGATTCTTACTGGCGGTTTTTTAGTATACCTGAATTTCAATAGCCTTATTTCATCCGCCCTCAACAAATCATTCGAATTGAGTCTAATCTCTGAAGTATATGAACTGAAATTCGAAAACCTGAGGCTAAATCCCATGCAGGGAAATATAAGCGTTTATAATGTTTCCTTCGAACCTAGGGAAAATGCAGATTACCCCTATATCAACAGCTTTATCCGTCTTCACACCGAGAGTCTGACATTGGAAAACGTAGACGTGAGACTTTTGCTTGAGTCCCATCGCCTGGTTTTAGATAAAATCTCTATAAAAAAGCCCAAGGTAGAACTGGATGTGAACAGCTCCAACCCCACCCTGTTTCCATTCAGACCTTCAAATGCCTCCACCGAAGCAGGAAAAAAAAGAACACTTGAATCCTATTTTTTAAAGGAGTTCGAATTGGTAAACGCTTCTTTTCATGTGATCAACTCGGTCAAAAAACGGGATTTCACGATTGAGGATTTCAGTATATCACTTCTGGAATTATTCCTCGACCACAAGGAAGGGGAAGATTTGATCACGCTGAAAAACATCGATATCGATTTGAAAAAATTCTCCGGAAATCTGAGTGAAGGTCCTCTGAAGCAAGCGAAATTCAAAGATTTTAGACTAAGTTTTGACTCAGTGAATGTCCAGAAAAATCTGGACACCCTGATTTTCAAATTTCAGGATATGCAAGCTGGTATCGACTCTCTGGATGT
>DATIAI010000108.1:0-12327 GCA_035458065.1 Algoriphagus sp.
AATGAAAAACTTAATGTCCACATGAAGCAAGTGGGGTATTTGATGAGAGCATTTGCTGAATCCAAGAATTATGGAGATTCTGTAACTCACAAGTGGTATTTGTCAGGCTTACTTCACGATGCCGATTGGGATCAATGGCCGGATCAACATTGCAAAAAGATAATAGAGGAGTTGGAATCTCGAAAAATTGATCCTGAAATCATTCGGGCAATCGCGTCGCATGGACCGAGGTATTTTGGTGTAGAACCTAAATCAGAAATGGACAAAATGCTTTATGCCTTTGACGAACTGAGTGGCTTCGTACACGCTTATTCCTTGATGAGGCCCGAGGGTTATTTGGGTATGGAAGTAAAAGGAGTGAAAAAGCGACTTAAGGATAAAACGTTCGCAGCGCAGGTTAGCAGGGAGGATATCCAAGATGCCAGTGAACGGGCAGGGATTTCGGTTGATGACCTAATCCAGTTTGTAATCGCTAATCAGGCAAATGCCGATCTAAGCTAAAGCAACAATGGCCGCAAATTTTTGCGGCCATTGTTGCTTTTTAGTTTTCTTCTTCAAGATTGACTGGTCTGAAGTTTCCCGGAGGAAGTTGCTCGGCGACTTCGTCTTTTTCAAAAGGAAATACCTCTACAATAGAACTTTCATTGATGTCGGGTACTCTAAAGCTCACCAGCATATTGCTGAGACTTTCCTGAATTCTGTCGTATGCCTGCTTCACATCTTCAGCGGTTACGATCATGTATTGAGTGACTTTTTTCTCCTTTCCATTGTCCCCGTCAGCTATTAAATAGGTGATTTTGCACTTGTGCCAAACGTCTGCATCCTCGTAGAAAAAAACGTCGACGATATTGCTTTTGCTTATTCCGGTCACTTGGAAGTCACCTCTGATTTGAGAACCCAGACGATCGTAAAGTATCGCTTCGGCCTCTGTAAACGACACCGCATCAACCAAATATTGTTCGGAAATGCTTTTTAGCAAGCCTTCCTCATTTTCTTTCGCGTACTTGACTTTGCACAAAAACCAGGTTCTCATTTTTTCGACTTTTAGGGATTCGAAGGTACTTTTTCTATTCTAAAGCTGCGAATGATTTGTATGGATATCTTTCAACTTGTATGGGCTTTTCATTCCAAGGTGTTGAGAGTCAGTGAGGAAAGTTTGTGTGACTTTGATGGGATTGATCCTCAAAAAGTAATTCTCAAAAAAGATTAACTTGTTCACAACAATACATCCATGCGCGATAGAATTTTATACTGTTTTCCTGTTCAACTTTTTCTCCTCCATCTTAGGAAAAACTTAGCCTTAGTGCTGGTTTGGGTGATTTTATTGGGAGTGATTCTGGAACAGTTCGGGGTTGTTTTGGGCATTCCATTTCTCTTTTTGGATCCCGAATATCTCCACCAGGTGTCCTGGCTCAGTTTTTTTCTGATAGGAGTGGGGATGGCTATCCTGACCATGGCCTTTCACATGACTACCTATATTATGGATGGAAGGCAATTCAAATTCCTTGCCTTGGTGCCAAAGCCATTTATCCATTTTTGCGTCAACAATTCTATCATTCCACTGATTTTTTATATCATCTATAGTGTGAAGTTCATTGTCTTTCAATTGGATAACGAGCTTCCTTCAGATTGGGAGGTATTGAAGTTTTATTTAGGTTTTCTCATGGGTAGTCTGGTTAGTTATGGCTTGATCTTCGGCTATTTTGCATTTACCAACAAGGACTTCTTTATCATTTTCGCAGGAACACTAGACAAAAGGCTTCGAAAAGTCCGCTTCACCCGGGCCAATGTCTTAAGCCAATACAAAGAGCTAAAAGGCAAAAAAGATCAGGTCATATGTTACCTCAATCTCAAGTTGAAACTGGTTGATGTCCGACCTGATATTTCAAGATTTGAGACTACGAAACTCCTTCGGGTTTTTGATCAAAACCATCTCAACCTTTTCCTGATTCAGATTTTCCTGATCCTTTTTGTGCTGTTTTTGGGTTTTTTCAAAGAGAAAGAGGTCTTGCAGTTTCCTGCCGCCATGAGCGTAACACTTCTTCTGGCCATTTTGGTGATGCTGGTTGGTGCCATGAGTTTTTGGCTGAGAAGCTGGGCCACATTGGTCGTTTTTCTAATGGTATATTCCGTTAATTATTTCTCCAACTTTTCTTTTTTAAATCGGCCCCATGAAGCTTATGGGATTAACTACGGAATCGAACCGGCAGCTTATACTTTGACAAGGCTGGATTCGCTGACACACCCTGATACACTTAAAAAAGACCGGGAAAATACCATCAGAATCCTCGAAAACTGGAAATCTAAATTCCCCAGCGATTCCCTTCCAAAGCTTGTGATCGTGGCAGCAAGTGGAGGCGGACAAAGGGCTGCACTTTGGACTCTTCATGTTCTTCAAACTATCCATCGAGAAACCGAAGGGGAGATCACTAAACATACCGAGCTTTACACCGGTGCTTCGGGGGGTGTTTTGGGAGAGGCGTTTTTCAGAGAAATTTACCTGAGGTCACTTTCTGATCCTTCCTTTGACCCAAATGACCCTAAATTTTTGGCCCAAATTTCAGCAGATAACCTCAATCCCATCCTGTTTACATTATTGGTCAATGACCTGCTAATCCGAAATCAAAGTTTTGAATACAGGGGATATAGCCATCTCAAGGATCGGGGATATGCATTTGAAAATCAACTGAATATTAATACGGAGAAAATACTTGACAAACCTTTAAAGGATTATCGGAAACCCGAATTTGAGGCTCAAATTCCATTACTTCCCGTCACAGCCTTGGTAACAAACGATGGTCGGAAATTGGTGATTTCTCCGCACTCGATGTCATATTTGGGTAGCTCCGTTTTAGGTAAATCGGGTCTTAATGAAAAAAAGCAGTCCATTGATTTTCTGCGATTTTTCAGAGCACATGATGCCGAAAATCTGAGATTTCTAAGTGCTTTGAGAATGTCTGCCACATTTCCCTTTATTACCCCTAATGTTGAGTTGCCTTCTGTACCTACCATGGAGACGATGGATACAGGATTGTCTGACAACTTTGGGATTCAGGATGCCCTGCGGTTTATGTATGTTTTTCAAAATTGGATAGCAAAAAACACCAGCGGAGTAGTTTTGGTTACAATCAGGGATTCCGAAAAATCGGTGGAAATTCCCAAAACTGAACCTCCCCGGATTTTTGAAAAGATTTTTATCCCGTTGAAGAACATCTATATCAATTGGGACAATATCCAGACGATCCAAAATGAGGTCCTGTTCAACTACATGGATGAATCCATGCCATTCGATCTCGAAAGAATTGAGTTTGAATATTCTCCGGAACAGGTTCAGATCAAGGAATTGTCTGGATCTCAGGAGACCATGCAGCGGGCTTCACTCAATTGGCGATTGACTGCAAGGGAGAAAAGGTCAATTTTAAACAGCATTGATTCCTTTAAGAATAAGAAATCGATTGAAAAAATTCAGGAGATCTTCTCCCGGTAGAGATCACCCAGTATTTCGGATTTTAACTAATAGGCCACCCCGATTTTTTTGTAAATGAAATGCATCAGCCAAGCGGGTCCAATCATCAAAAACTGGACATCTTTAAAAAATGAGGGTTTTTTACCTTCTATTTTATGCCCTACAAACTGAATAATCCAGGCAATAACAAAAATGCCGAGACTTATTGCCCAGAGTTTTCCGGGGAAAGCTAAGTCCAAAAAATTGGCCAAGGCAAGACAAATTGCAGAAAAGAAAAGCATGCCCAAGGTTAAAGGGGCGGAGAGAGAAATGTAATAAATCAGTACTAATGTCAAGACTATCGTGGCCCAATTGGCAAAACTCCCCAGAAATGGCAGTGCATCAGGAAGGGATCCGGTAGGAATACTGAAAATCAATCCCACTACACTGAAAAAGATAGCAGGGACACAAAACCAATGGATCAACTTGTTGGTATGGTTGCGGTGGCTTTCACCATATTCTTCGAGGAGCAAATCTATCTTTCTCATGGTTTTTTGGGTTTAATTGCGGTAGTTTCGATTCAAATTAGCCAACACAATTCAAATTTTAAACGATACCCTGAGAATGTTTAGTTATTGGGAGCAAAAAAACTTTTTCAACTATGACCTGATCGTAATCGGTTCGGGATTTACTGGGCTTTCGACGGCGATTAACTTCAAAAATAAAAACCCAAAATCGAGTGTTTTGGTATTGGAAAAAGGAGTTTTTCCGACCGGTGCCAGTACCAAAAATGCCGGATTTGCCTGCTTCGGCAGCTTGACCGAAATCCTCGATGATTTTTGGAAAATGACTCCAGATGAAGTCCTTTCTTTGGTTGAAAAAAGATACAAAGGACTTCAACAAATCCGGAAAAACTTTGGGGACCGCCATCTTCGATACGAGCATAATCATGGCTTTGAACTACTGGATGCAGGGAATGTGACTGCAGCAGACCAAATCGGCGAGGTAAACAAATTGCTAAAAAAGCTTTTTAAAAAGAATGTTTTTTCAATCGTCAAAAAGCCTGAGAAATTTGGGTTTTCAGATCAAATCAAAATGGTCATCGAAAATCAATTCGAAGGTGAACTTGATCCGGGAGCCTACTTGGGCGCACTTTGGGAAAAGGCTTCTGAATCAGGAGTAAGAATCCTGACTGGAGTCTCGGTGGTGGAAGTTCAAAAAGACGATGGGATAGTCATCGCTGAAAATATAGCCAAGAATAAAGTTTTTGAATTTCACGGTGAGAAGGTTGCAATCTGTACCAATGCCTTTACCAAAAAGCTTTGGCCAGAATCCGAATTGGAACCGGGCAGGGGCTTGGTTTTGCTCAGTAAGCCACTCACTGAGAAAATTCCATGGAAAGGCTCATTCCACATGGACAAGGGTTATGTCTATTTCAGGGAAATTGATGGAAGATTGCTTCTTGGGGGTGCCAGAAACAAAGATTTTGAAAAGGAGAAAACACTCGATTTTGAGACGAATCCCAAAATAAAAGCTCACCTCCAGAATTTGGCAAAGGAAGTGATCTTTTCGGGTCGAGAGCTGGAATGGGAAATGGAATGGACAGGAATCATGGCTTTCGGGCCAAAGAAAAGTCCATTGATACAGGCCATTGGGAAAAAAACTGCAGTTGCGGTCAGACTTGGAGGGATGGGAGTCGCCATCGGTTGGCAAGTCGGAAAAGAGCTTTCTCGGCTTCTTTCAAAGATGTAATAGATTTTTTTACTTAGATTCAAGCCCACCAAACTACCGGATTTACTGAATGAATGGCCAGCTGAAAGCTCCCCGAATTATTGATGCACTAATACCCTTACTGTTTTTAATAGTCCTTCTGATAATCAATATCCAGATTTTTGGAAATGACAGCTTGTCCGGCTCCAATCAGATGGTTCTAATTTTTTCCTCTGTAATAGCAGCCTCCATTGCGGTATTTAGATTGGGATTTAGCTGGGAAACCCTTCAAGAAGGCATTGTAAAAAGCATCAGCTCTGCCATGGGTGCAATTTTGATCCTGTTTTTGATTGGTGCTTTGGCAGGAACATGGCTCTTGAGCGGGATTGTTCCGGCAATGATCTATTATGGATTAAAGGTTCTAAGCCCAGAGATTTTCCTTTTTGCAGCATGCTTTATCAGTGCGGTAGTCTCAGTCGCTACGGGAAGCAGTTGGACAACTGTAGCCACTGTAGGAGTTGCTCTGCTGGGAATTGGAAAAGCCCTCGGGTTTGAGGAAGGAATTATTGCAGGCGCGATCATTTCTGGGGCCTATTTTGGCGATAAAATGTCACCCTTAAGCGATACAACCAATCTTGCTCCTGCAATGGCTGGTACGGATCTTTTTACACATATCAAGTATATGGCAAAAACGACCACTCCGTCAATGATCATTACTCTCTTTTTATTCATCATTATCGGGTTGAATTATGAAACTGCCGGAAGTGTTGATGATGTAAAGGCTATTTCAGATGTGATTTTTTCAACATTCAATATCTCGGGCTGGTTGTTTATTGTGCCTTTGGTCGTTTTGGTAATGATAGTAAAAAAAGTTCCCGCTATTCCGGCCCTTCTTTCAGGAGCACTACTAGGGGGAGTTTTTGCCCTTATTTTCCAGCCAGAGATGGTTGCTTTCATTGCAAATGATTCAGGTTCTTATGCCTATCTCGGTTTTAAAGCAGTAATGATGTCACTTTATGGTGAGATTGCCGTGGTTACCGAAAATGACATTGTAAATGAACTTCTGGTAACCGGCGGAATGGCTGGTATGCTGGATACCATTTGGCTGATCATTTGCGCCATGGTATTTGGGGGGATTATGGAGGAAAGCGGAATGCTTCGGGTATTGGCAGAAGCTATTATTGCGAAAGTCCACTCTGTAGGCTCACTCATCGCTTCTACCGCGGCGACTTGTGTATTTTTCAACATCACGACCTCGGATCAGTATTTGGCAATTTTGGTTCCGGGACGGATGTATGCAGATGTGTACCGAAAGCGCGGTCTGAAACCTGAAAATCTCAGTCGTACTCTGGAAGATTCCGCAACGGTCACCTCGGTTCTTGTACCCTGGAATACCTGTGGAGCCACTCAGGCGTCAGTATTGGGTGTGGCGACATTGACCTATGCACCTTATTGTTTTTTCAATATTATCAGTCCGTTTATGACCATTTTGTATGGTTATTTGAAAATCGGAATTCACTATTATGAGCCGGAAGAAGAGTTGGTATGATTCCTTACAGTATTAGCAAAGAAGAAATAAACGAGCTGCCATTAGGCCAGTTTGAGGGCAAAATCTACCTGATTGACCGGCCGGATCAAGTTGAAGAGGCAGTTGATTTTTTAGAGGATCAGCGAATAATCGGATTTGACACCGAAACCAAACCTTCCTTTAAGAAAGGTCAATTCAACCATGTTTCCCTTTTGCAGCTTTCTACATCTGATCAGGCATTCCTTTTCAGATTACATAAAATTGGCCTTCCAGATCCACTTCGGAATTTATTGGAAAAGGAAAATCTGGTAAAAATTGGAGCGGCTGTGCACGATGATCTCAAAGCTCTCAAAAAGTTGACCGACAGTTTTTTCCCGTTATCCTTTTTTGATTTGAATGATGAACTCAAGAAAGTAGGATTTCAAAATGTGGGAGTCAGAAATCTCAGCGGAATGGTCCTGAAAATCCGAATTTCCAAAACCGAACAGGTGTCGAACTGGGAATCCGAAATCTTAACCGAAAAGCAACAGCGCTATGCTGCCACTGATGCTTGGGCATGCCTGGAGATCTTCAATGTGCTTAGGGAAGAGGGGTATCTAGACAGCCTCTTCAATCGGATTTGATCAACAGGCCTTCGATTTCTTCCAGTTTTTCCAAGACTTGAGCCTTCAATCCTTCCCGAAAGGTTAAAGTCATTTTGCAGTCCAGCTGCATTTCCTGAGATCCGATTTCAAGTTCATGCGATTTGACGACTTTCATGACTTCGTTCATGGCCGGATAAGGGAATCTCAACTCCAGTGTGGTTTTTACCCACTCTCTGATGATTTGATTTTCCTCGATGGCAAGAGCTGCAGCGGATTTATAAGCCTTGATCAGTCCGCTTACACCCAACTTGGTTCCCCCAAAATACCTCACCACGACAATCAAAGTGTTGGAGAGTTGATGAGAGCGGATTTGGCCAAGGATCGGATCACCGGCAGAATGGTTGGGTTCACCATCGTCATTAGCCCGGAATTGCAAAGATTCCTTTCCCAAAACCCAGGCGTAACAATGATGTGAAGCATCAAAATAGGTTTTCCGAAGTGCCGCAAGTTCCGATTTGATGTTTTCCTCGGATTGGACCGGAAAGCCGAAGTATAAAAATTTGCTTCCAAGTTCTTTGTAAATCCCCTCACTTTTGCCTGCCAGTGTCAGATAGGAATCGTTTTGTTCGGTACTTTCAGAAAAATTACTCATCAGAAATTTTGAAATGCAGGCCTGAAATTAGAAAATTAACTTTTGGCTAACGGACCGTTAACCTGATTTGTCTTACTTTTAACCATGAAAACAAAGAATTGAGAACAGATAGATCTAATTATCAGGCACCAAGACTTATCCCAATTCCCGGAAATGTGAATGATAACGGATCGGTTCATTTTTGGGAAAATTCCCAGCTATTTCCTCAAGGTGTCCTTCGCTGTTTTTGGATTTCAGGAGTAAAAGTTGGAGAGCCCCGAGGAAATCATGCGCATTGGGAAGAATCCCAAGTAATTGTCGCACTGACGGGAAAACTGGATATAAAAGTGGAAGGAATTGACGGTACCCATATAACTTTTCACCTTGAAGGATCCGGAACTGGTCTTTATATACCACCACTAAACTGGATAGAAATTCGATTTTCCAGCGATGCAGTCCTTTTGGGACTGGGGGACCGAGTTTTTTCAGAGGAAGATTACATCAGAGACCATCACTATTTTGGAAGCTTACAAAAAGGAAATCACTGATTCTCATGAGTTGCAGGTTGTTTCCTCCATCGGGGAATCAAATGCCTATTTTCTGAGAAATTGCGGCACAGTAGGCTTTTCAGAACAGTTGGATTTTCGTTGGGTCAAAAAGGGAAAAGTTAAAGCATCAATTACTTTTGCCGTTTCCGAAAACTTAGAGGCAATTTCACTTCCCCAGTCACCGTTTGGAGGAATTTTCATTGATGAAAATCTTTCAACCGCCGGATTGGAGGCATTTATCAGTTCTTTTTTAGGTGAATTAAGGCATCGGAGAATTTCAGTTGTCAGGATTATTCAGCCCCCAAAACCTTATGAAAGTCATTTTGATCTGATAAATTATCTCTTGTTCAAAGCGGGATTTGTTCAGTATTCTGTTTTGAGCCACCAGTTTTTTATAGGTAAAAAGAAAATCAAGAAGCTGGTCAAAAAAGAGCAGGTTAAGTTTCAGACAAAGGCAAAGGAGATCGGTCTGAAGTTTCAAATAGGTCCGATTCAGAATTTCGGGTTCTTGCAGGAAATCAGAACCTGGAATATGGTCAAAGGGTATGAGACACTTTTTGACGATAAAAGACTGATTTCCCAAGTTTCAGATTATCCTGAAAGGTATTATTTGATCAGTTTACTCAAAGACGGAAATCCCATTGCTCATACGCTGTGTGTGAAGCTGCTTCCGGACTCATTTTATTATTACCTCTCTGCAATCCATCCGAAAACCACATTGAAAAACCTCGGTGAAATGTGTCTTTTTCAGCTTTTCCAATTGGCCGCCGACCAAAATTCCAACTTCATAGATTTGGGTTCTTCGGATACAGAAACAGGAGCAAATCATAGTTTGATGTTCTTCAAATCCCGTTTTTCGAACGACATTAGCAATAAAATCAGCTGGATTTTGAAATTTTGAAAATGGAAGTAGCAGATCGAGTTACAGTTGTATGCATTGCTTATAACCACGAACAATGGATTGAGGAAACTTTGGAAAGTGTGCGATTGCAGGACTACTATGCCAAGGAACTGATAATTGTTGATAATGGAAGCACTGATGAAACCGCCGAGAAGATCCGGCACTGGGTCAATCAATCCTCAGGTCAACTGTCTGTTCAGACTGTTTTTCATAAAGAAATGCAACCCTACTGTCAGCTTTTTAACCAAATTCTGGCCAACATCGACAGCCAATACTTGGTCGATCTTTCTGGAGATGATGTGCTTTATCCGGATCACCTATCTTCCTCCATCCGCGAATTGCAATTAGCCCCATTTGCCGGATTTGTGTTTTCCGATGCTTACATTCTAGATCAAATGGGCGAAGTGAAAACCTTCTATAAACGGGATTTGTCCGGGGAATTGAAGGAGGAAATAGAGGTCAGTAATATCTATGTGACGTTGATCCAACGAAGCTTTATTTGCTCACCCACGGTGGTATTCAATACCGCGATACTTCGAAAGGAGGGAGGCTATGACGAATCTCTTTACTATGAGGATTTTGATATTTTGGTGAGGCTTGCGCGCAGTCATCCTGTGGTTTTTTCAGATCATATCGGTGTGCTCAAGCGAAAACATAACAATTCAATGTCCTCCGGACAATACCTCCGTTACCAATCCAAGATGCTTCCCAGTACTGTAAAAGTTTGCTCAAAAATCCAGCAAATGAATATTTATCCTGAGGAAAATAAGGCTTTGGGGATTAGGATTCTTTATGAGCTAAAGCACGCCCTTTGGTCGGGTAATTTTGAATCCGCCCGTGAGCTCGTCAAAATGGGGGAAGACCTCGGATTAAAGGGCATCAATTTTAGAATTTACAAACTCTGGGCAAAAAAAGGCTGGGATATTTCCTGGCTTTATGTGAAGCTCACCTGATCAGCCGACCACAACCTCTGAGAAAGTTGGATTAGAAAAGTATTTGTTGCCAATTTCTAGAATGTCCTCTGCAGTAAAAGTCCTCAGAAATGCCAGCTTTTTCCTGTAAAAATCAAAATCCAAGCCCGAATGGTGCACAGCTCTGAATCTGTCCATCAATTCAAACGAGGAGCTGAATCTGCTGACCATTTGACCAATCAGGTAATTTCTGACCAATTCGAGTTCCTGTAGTGAAATCCTCTCAGTGGCGAGAAGCTTGATTTCTTTGTAAATCTCCGAGATCACTTCGTCCTTTTGAGACTTTTGGACATCCGCACCGATAACCCAGTAATTCATTTCTCCGATTTCTGCCAAAGAAGAAGATATTCCATACGTGTGTCCCTTATCCTCACGGATATTTTTGATCAGGCGGGAGCCAAAATATCCGCCTAAAATTGTGTTGAAAACAGAAAGTGCCAAAAAATCAGGATGGGTTTTGGGTATTGACCAATCGCCAATTCGAATGCTGCTTTGATGAGCCTCAGGCCGATCTTCTGAGATTTTTGGGCTAGTGGATGTGAGGGGAAAAGAAAAGGAGTTTTCATTCCTATGAAAGGGAATATTATTCAAAACCAATTCGATTTTCTCCAGGTCATCTTCCGCCAAATTTCCACAGAGGAAGAATTCGGTTTCAGTTAAAAGGTGATTTTGATAATAATCCAAAAGATCCTTTGGGCCGACTTGGTCTACGTGTGACTCAGTGATTTCATATCCATACGGATGATTTTCTCCAAACAGCGCTTTTCTGAATAGGCTGCTTGCTCTGGAAGCTGATTTTTCACGTTCCAGCCGGATAGACAGTTTCCTTTGGGACTTCCTTTTTTCCAGACTTTCCTCCGGAAAAATTGCATTATCAAAAAGCGAAGAAAATACAGGCAATACCTCAAAAAAATGCTTTTTGGTAGTGAGCAAGCTCATTCCTTCATGGGAATACGAGACTGTAGGATGGACCTCGGATGCATGAAAATCGAAGAATTCAGAAAGCTGAGATTCAGTAAAAGTCTTAGTTCCTTCTACCAACATTTGGAGAGTAAATGAAGGGACCAATGATTTTTCCAATGGGAGATTTAACCGTTGGCTTTTTCCGAGCACCTCCAATTTGACCGCTTCCAGGTTTGGAGTAGGAATGAAATACAGGCTTCTGTTTCCTGAAAGCTTTCGGATCAGGGGGGAGGACAATTCAAAATCAGCCGGAATGATAAATTCAGGCGCTTTTGACCGATCAGGATACATTAATTGCTTGGAATGGTGTAAAGCAAAGAGAATCGAAGTGTCTCCGCCAAAGGATGATTTTGTTCTTGGGGCACTAGGTATGAGAAATCGAAACCGATTTTTTTGATGTCAAATCCAAGACCCATGGTGAAATATTTGCGACCGCCTTTACTGGGATTCTCATAGAAGTATCCGGTACGAAGGGCAAATTTTTCAGCGTAGAGGTATTCAACTCCGAAAGAAAGTGTGAATTCCTTCATTTCTTCCTCAAATCCTCCCGGTGCGTCAGAAAATGAACCAAATATTCCAGAGATCAATGCTCTATTAGGGTCTTTTCCATTTCCAGGTTCAATTATAAGATTTCCGTCAGGATCAGTTGCCAAGGTTCCGTCCTCGTTTGTGGCATATTGAGGAGGAGTCGGCACCATCAATTTATTGACATCAAAAATAAATGTAAGTGAATTGCTGGGGTCAAGATTGAGTGAATAAGCAGTTCCCAACCGGAAATTGGTTGGGATATAATCTAAATCTTCCGCACTGTTGTAGGTGATTTTTGGACCGATGTTGGTGATTGCAACACCCCAAGACCAAGTTCCGTCTTTTGCTCCGGCAAAAATTGGTTTTTGATAATAAAGCCCAATATCCGCACCCACACTTGTACCGGCCTTCGCCTCAGATCCCGAAGTGGAGGAGATATTTCCCGACAGGTTAGAATAAATAAATCGGGCCGAAATACCCAGACCAAAGTACTGGGAAAGTTTTCTCGAATAAGTTCC
>DATIAI010000109.1:0-2333 GCA_035458065.1 Algoriphagus sp.
GGGCAGGTTAGAAATGCTCCCTATGATCCGAGTGAAATTGAGAAGTATAGAAATGGCTCTGACCCTTGGTTCTATCCCAACACTGATTGGTATGATGCGACTCTGAAGGAATGGTCTCCGCAGACAAGAATCAATGCACAATTGGTGGGAGGAACTGATAACGTCCGATACATGACTTCAGTAGGTTTTCAAGATCAGGATGCATATTACAAGCAGTCAGCTACAGGATTCAAGCAGTATGATATCCGATTGAATTTGGATGCAAACGTAAACAAGTACATTAAGGTAGGTATTGGTATTTTGGGACGAGAAGAACAGCGTTTCTTCCCGACCAGAGGTGCAGGTGCAATTTTCCGTATGCAGATGCGAGGCAAGCCCAATCAGCCTGCCTACTGGCCAAACGGGCTGCCAGGACCTGATATCGAAAACGGTGAAAACCCTGTAGTTATCACTACAAATGCCACCGGCTATGACCGTGATACCAGAGATTATTTCCAAACTAATGGTACCCTTGAGATAAAAATCCCTGGCGTAGAAGGTTTGAAAATTACCGGTACAGCTGCCGTGGATAAAACCATGCGATTTGGAAAGCGATGGGAAACTCCTTGGACATTGTACCAGTTAGGGTCTGGATTTGAAGAAGATGGTGTCACTCCGGTACTAGTACCTTCAAAAAGAGGTCCTGCTGAACCTAGATTGAGCCAATATAACGAGAACACCCTGAATATCCTTTTAGGTACAGTAGCCTCTTATGATAAAGTAATTGCTGATAAGCATACCATTAATTTGCTGGCTGGTTTCAACAAAGAAACAGTTGAAGGAAACAACTTCAATGCCTTCAGAAGATATTTCATTTCTTCTGCGATTGACCAGATGTTTGCAGGTGGCGACTTGGAAAAAAACAACGGCGGTGGTGCTTTTGAAAGAGCGCGTTTGAACTATTTCGGTCGTGTTGCTTATAACTACAAAGAAAAATATCTTGCTGAGTTCCTTTGGAGATATGACGGTTCCTACATCTTCCCTGAAAATACCCGTTATGGTTTCTTCCCGGGAATCATGTTAGGTTGGGTTGTCTCTGATGAGAACTTCTGGCAAAATTCCCTGGGCAAAACTTTTGATTTCTTCAAAATCAGAGGTTCATGGGGCCAGTTAGGTAACGATCAGATTTTCTTTGGAGGTGTACTTCAGGAATATCAATTCCTTTCTACATACGGATTTAGCTCCTACATCATCAATGGTCAGGAAGTAAAAACCTTGTTTGAAACCAGAGTTCCAAACGATAGGATCACTTGGGAAATTGCCAACAATTCCAACTTGGGTTTTGAAGGCCAATTCCTTCAGGGTAAAGTTTTCTTCGAGTTTGATTTATTCTACAACAAGAGAACAAACATTCTCTGGCAGAAAAATGCTTCTGTTCCTCAATCTACCGGTTTGATTCTTCCTGCTGAGAATATCGGTGAAGTAGAAAACAAAGGGTATGATTTCAATGTTGGATATCGTGGAAACATTGGAGACATGACCTTCTCTGCTTCAGTGAACGGTGGTTATGCCAAAAACAAAATTTTGTTCTGGGATGAAGCTCCAGGAGCTCCTGAATGGCAAAGATCTACCGGAAAGCCGATGAATACCTTCTTGGTTTACCAGTATGATGGTGTTTTTGCAACTCAGGAGGATATCAACTCTGAAGAATTGGATTATTCTTCAATCACCAACAATCTTCGTCCTGGTGACATGAAGTACAAGGACTACAACGGTGACGGTAAGATCAATCCTGAGGATCGCGTAAGAATGGATAACAACGATATCCCATTATTCCAGGGAGGAATTAACCTCAATATGGCGTGGAAAAACTTTGATTTGGCTGTTTTGTTCCAAGGTGCGGCAGGTGCTAGACAATATGTTAGTGCAGGTGAATCCGGAAATATCGGTAACTTCTTGTTGGATATCCACGACAACAGATGGACCATAGACAACCCAAGCAGCGTACATCCAAGAATCGCAAATAGAAGTGATCAGTATTACTCAGGTGGAAACACTTACTGGTTCAGAAGTTCAGATTACATCCGATTGAAAAACCTTGAACTTGGCTATAACCTTCCTGTTCATTTGACTGAAAAAATCGGTGTGAAACTTCTTAGAGTTTATGTAAATGGTATAAACCTTCTGACTTGGGATAAGTATGATGTGTATGATCCAGAATCTAACAACTCTACCGGGCAGTATTATCCTCAGGCTAGAATTATCAGCACAGGTATTAATGTCACTTTCTAACATTTGTGAATCATGAAAAGAATCAATAATTATTTTGCAATTCTGCTCGCTGCATGCTTCAC